>DASYLQ010000046.1:0-9537 GCA_036009485.1 Janthinobacterium sp. | reverse complement strand
GGCCCAGCCCAGCCTGATCGACATGAGCATCAACGGCGCCACCATACCGGCGCTGGTGCAGCCGACCAAGCAGGGCGAGCTCTTCGTGCTGGACCGCCGTACCGGCACGCCCATCCTGCCGGTGAGCGAAGTGGCGGCGCCGCAGGGCGCGGCGGCCGGCGACCATACGGCACCGACGCAGCCGAAGTCCGCCCTGTCCTACGACCCGCCAAGCTTGAGCGGGCGCGACATGTGGGGTCTAACCATATTCGACCAGTTGTACTGCCGCGTCGCCTTTCACCGCTTGCGCTACGAGGGCCGCTTCACGCCGCCGTCGACGCAGGGCTCGCTGATTTATCCGGGCAATTTCGGCGTGTTCAACTGGGGCGGCGTTGCGCTCGATCCGAACCGGCAGGTGGCGTTCACGACGCCGGCCTACCTGGCCTTTGTCTCGACCCTGGTGCCGCGCAAGGATGCGACCAGCGAGGTGGTGCAGACCAGCCCGCCGCACGGCTTGCTGCCGGCGCTGAATGAAAACTTCGGCGCGCCGTTCGCCATCAAGCTCGGGCCTTTCACGTCGCCGCTGGGCATTCCCTGCCAGTCGCCGCCCTGGGGCTATGTCGCCGGCGCCGACCTGGCAACCGGCAAGATCGTCTGGAAACATCGCAACGGCACGGTGCGTGACCTGTCGCCGATTCCGCTGCCGATCAAGATGGGCGTGCCCAGCCTGGGCGGACCGATGCTGACGGCGGGCGGCGTCGCCTTCCTGTCCGGCACCCTGGACGATTATGTGCGCGCCTACGACGTCAATAACGGCAAGCAGTTGTGGCAAGAACGCCTGCCCGCCGGCGGCCAGGCCACGCCGATGACGTATACCGGCAGCGACGGACGGCAATACCTGCTGGTGGCGGCCGGCGGCCATGGCTCGACCGGCACCAGGCCCGGCGACTATGTGCTGGCCTATGCCTTGCCTAAGCCCTAAGGCAATAGGGAGGGGCGGCGCCGCCCTTGCCTGCAAACGCACACGCCGGCGCAGATGCAAGTGCGCCGGCCGTGCCGGAATACCGCTCAGGAATACAGATCCGGCAGCACGGCCCTGGCCGTTTGCGCCGCGGCCTGCCGGGGCGGCGCCGCGAACGCCTGGGCCAGCGCCTCGCCCTGCCAGGCGGCGCCGGCGTAACAGGCCCGGTCCAGCTCGCGCAGCGGCACGCTGAAGCGGGGATCGGCCAGCCGCAGCGCCACCGCGTTGAGTCCGCGCGGTGGGGAATCCGGCCAAAAGCCCGCCGCCCATGCCAGCACATGCCGGCGCGCCGCCTGCGCGTCCTGGTCGCGACAGGCTTGTTGCAGCGCCGCCAGCGCGGCGGCGCCGCTCACGGCGGCCGGCGACGCCAGGCCGCCGTCCTTGACCAGGACCGGTTCGGCCCTTTCCTTCAGCTGCGCCGCCGCGCCTGGCGTCCGGGCGATGCGCCGCGTCAGCCACCAGGCCAGCAGCGTAGCCAGCCACAGCAAGGCCATGGCGGCGCTGATCCATTGCCACGCCGCCATATTGCCCATATTCGCCAGCATCGCTGCCGGCGCGGCGGCGCCCGCTTGGCCGTCCGGCGCCGCTGCAGGGCCGGCATCGTTGCCGGCAGGCGCAGTTGCGGCGGGGGCGCCGGCGCCGGCGGCGGCGGCGGCGGGCAGGATGTCGATGCTGCGCGCCGGCAGCTCCGCTTCGCGCTGCACCTGCTGCGCCGTATCCCACCACGACAGGCGCAGCGCCGGCAGCGTGTAATGGCCCGCCTTCGCGGCGATCAGGGCGATGTCCTGGTCGCGGCTGCCGAGCAGCATATTACCCTGCAGGCTCTCGCTGGTCTTGGCCTGGTCGGGATAACTCTTGATCCCTTCCGGCATGACCATCATGGCGCCCAGGTCCGGCAATTGCGTCCCGGCCACGCCCGTCGCGCTCAGATGCAGATGGCGGGTCAGCGGTTCGCCGGCGCGGATGGCGCCGTCGGCGGGCGACCAGCGCTCCTCCAGCTTCAGGTTTTGCGCCGGCAGCCACTGCGCTCCGCCAGCCCCGGCGGGGCGCGGCAAGACCTCGAGCTGGATGCTGTCGCCGGCCAGGTGCAGGGGACGCAGGCTGCGCATCATCCTGCTCAGCGGCATATTCGGGAAGACGTTGCCAAAGAAACCGTTCGGCCCGAAGGGATCGGCGCCATTCGGGTCTTGCACCTGGGCGTCGAGCACCGGTCCATCCAGGCTGATCTTGCCGCTGCGCTGAGGGATCAGCAGGTAGGTGCGCTGCACCACCTGGTAGGCGCGGCCGTTGCGCACTTCGCTGGACTGGCTGTCGCTGCCCAGCTGCTTGACGCTGACATCGGCATTTCCCGGCAAGTTCAGGCCGGCCTGTTCAATCCGCGTTCCCACGTAGAGCCGGACCGTCAAGACCACCGCGCCCTGTACATAGGGCCGGGACTGGTCCGGCGTCGCCGTCAGGAATACCGGCGCGGCGCTTTCCGGCGCGGCGCCGTTGTTGGCATTGCCATTGTTATTGCCGCTGGGGCCGGCCGTCACCGCCAGTTGCAACGGCGCCGATTGCAGCGGCCCCCATTGCAAGGGGGGAATCTGCAGCATGCCCGGATGTTTCGGCGACACCAACAAGCTCAGTTGTTTTAGCGAAGCACTACGTCCGTTGACGATCTGAAAGCTCGATCCGCTGCTCGACCCGAGGACGTCGAAATCGCGGCTGAGCGGACGGATATCCGGCTGGCCGGGCGGATTGTCGTCGCTTTGCAGCAGCAGGCGCACGGTGTCGCCCATGCCAATCTGGTTCTTTTCCAGCGAGGCCGTCAGGCCGGCCCAGGCGGACGCGCAAGCGCCCCAGGCCAGCAAGACGGCCACCAACCGCGAGGTGAATGTCATTGTCCGCTCCGCTGTCTCATCATGTGTTCGATCAGAAATTTGCGCCGCAATAATCCGCCCGGGTCGTCGGGTATGCTGCGCAACCACTCGTCCTGCGCGATCTTCTGTTCGCTGCGCGGCGCCGGTGCCGCCTGGACGGGATGGGTGCCGGCGTCGCCGCCCTGGCCTGGCGCTTTGCCATTCATGGCGGCGATGTCGCGCCTGGCCTGCTCGGCGTCGTCGCGCGCTGGTTGCGGCGCTTTGCCGCCTTGCGCGCCCGCCGCGGCGCCTGGCGCTCCCGGGCTATCCTGCCCTTGCCGGGGCGGGGCAGCGGCCGCGCCCTGCTGCGCAGTCTGGCCCGGCGCCTTGCCTGCATCCTGGCTATCCTGGCCATCCTTGCCCGCCTGCCCATCCTTGCCCGCCTGCCCATCCTTGCCGGGCTGGCCATCCTTGCCGCCGGCCTGCTTGTCCCCGGGCTTGCCGCCCTGCCCGCCATCCTGTTTGCCGTTCTGCTGGCCACTCTGCCCGCCGTCCGGCTTGCCGTCTTTCTGCGCGCTCTTGTCGTCTTTCTGTGGCGGCGGATTTTGCTTCAGCGCCTTGGCGACCAGGTCGCGGTTATGTTGCGCATCGCGATTGTGCGGGTCGCGTTTCAGCGCTGCATCATAGGCCTTCAGCGCACCCTGCAAGTCGCCGGCATGGGCCAGCGCATTGCCGCGGTTATAGTGGGCGTCGCTGTCGTCGTAGCCGCCCAGGTCGCGCGCGGCCTGGGCATAGTTACCGCCCTTCAGCTCGGCATAAGCCTTGCGGCGCGGATCGGCGTAGGCGGCGGCGGCGGCCTTGGCGTCGCCTTGCCGCAGCAGCGCTTCGCCGCGCTGGTCGGCATTGCGCCATAGGTCGGACCAGTTCAGGTCAGACCAGTTCACGCCTGCTTGCGCCGACGCCGCCAGCGCCAGCAAGCCCAGCGCCAGGCCAGCCTTGCGCACAGTGCGAAACAGCATGGCCAATATGTTCACAACCACCTCCTGCGCGCCAGCAGCGCCGCCAGCAGTAGCACGCCGGGCAGCAAAAAAGCGCCCGCGTCGCGCCAGTGGGCCACGGCGACGCCGGCCACCGCGGCGCCATCGGCCGCGCCTTGCTGCGACGCCTGCAGGCCGGCGACCAGGCCGGACAGATCGGCCAGGCCGACATAACGGCCGCCGCCGGCCCCGGCCAATTCCTGCAAGGCATCGCTATCCAGGCGCGCCATCAGCGGCGCACCTTTGGCGTCGCGGGCGAAGCGGCCATCCTGGTCGCGTAGCGGCGCGCCGCCGCTGCCGACGCCGACCACGCTGACCGCCACGCCATGCGCCTTGAGCGCCGCGGCCGCAGCCAGCGCCGCCGCGGCGTCGTCGAAACCGTCGCTGAGGACGACGATGCGCTTGTCGGCCGCGCCGGACGATTCCAGCAATTTGCCGGCCCGTTCCAGCGCCGGGGCCAGATGGTCGCCGGGCGTCGGCATCATGTCGGGCGCCAGCGACGGCAGCAGCGCGCGGATGGTCGCCACGTCCTGCGTCAGCGGCGTGACGGTGTAGGCCTCTTCGCTGAAGGCGACCATGCCGACGCGCGCATCACGGGCCGCGCCCAGCAAGTCGTCGAGCGCATAGCGGGCCCGCGCGACGCGGTTCGGCGCCACGTCCGGCGCCGCCATCGACGGCGACAGGTCGAGCACCAGCACCCAGGCCGCCGGCGCGCGGTAGGCCGGCGCGCTATCCTGCTGCCAGCTGGGCCCGGCCAGCGCCAGCACCGCCAGGGTCCAGGCCAGCGCCAGCCAGGGCCAGGGCCGCCAGCCGCCGCCCTGGCCATCGGCGCCCGGTTCGTCGAGTCGCAGGGCGGGCAGCAATTCGGCATCGATCAGCCCCGACCAGTCGCCCTGGCTGGCGCGGCGCCGCGCCAGCCAGGACACGCATAACCACAGCACGGGCAAGGCCAGCAACCACCAGGGCCGCAACAGGTGCAGGTTGTGCAGCGCCGTCATGGCCGCCCCCGCATCGCCGCCGCCGGTATGCTGAGCAGCAGCGCCAGCGCCAGCGGCCAGGGAAACCATTCGCTGCTGGGACGGTACCACTGCGCCTGTCCGGCGCCCGGCTCGAGGCGGTCGATCTGCGCATACACGTCCTGCAGCGCATTCGCGTCGGTGGCGCGGAAATATTCGCCGCCGGTCAATCGGGCGATCGAGCGCAGCGTGTCTTCGTCCAGGTCGCCATTGCCCGGCCCCGCATCGTCGTCCACGGCGGCGCCGACGCCGATGGTATAGATGCGCAAGCCGGCGGCGGCGGCCGCCTTGGCCGCCTGGATCGGATCCATGCCGGCATTGTTGCCGCCGTCGGTCAGCAGGATCAGCACCATTTCGCCTTTGGCGCCCGGGCGTTCCTGCGCATCCTTCAAGCGCTTGAGCGCCAGGCCGATGGCGTCGCCGATGGCCGTCTGCGGCCCGGCCACGCCGATCATCGATTCGCGCAAGAACTGGCCGACGGTGTCCAGGTCGGCCGTCAGCGGCGCCTGCATATAGGGACGCGTGCCGAACAGTTCCAGGCCGACCTGGTCGCCCTGGCGGTGGCGGATGAACTGGCCGGCGACCGCCTGCACCACTTGCAGCCGGGTATAGCCGCCGGCCATGTCTTGCGAGGCCATCGATCCCGAGGTATCGACCGCCAGCAACAGACGCCGTCCGGTGCTCGGCACCGGCTCCGGCTGGCCCAGCCACTGCGGGCGCACGGCGGCGCCGACCAGCAGCAGCCAGACCAGCGCGAACAGCAGCATGCGCCCGCGCGGGCGGCGCGGCATGGCCGGCGCCGCGCCCTCGCCGACGACGGCGGCGAACGGCATGAAGACGGCGCCCCCTTGCGGCCGCGCCGGCGGCAGCCAGCGGTTGCTCAACCACGGCAAGGGCAGCAGCAATAACATCCATGGCCAGGCAAAATGAATCATGTGCGCGCCCTGAAAAATCCGCGCGCGCCGGACAGCCAGCGCGCCCGCTGCGCCTGCACGGCGCCGCCATAGGCCGCCTGCAGCAGCGCGGCGCCGCTGTCGCCGGCCCAGTCGGCGCCGCCATGCGCGACGACGAAGTCGATCCAGCGCGCGCCGCTCAGGTTCGCCACCGCGTCGCGGCCGAAGCGGACCACCGCGTAACGCCGCACCAGGTGTTCCAGCTTGCGCGCCAGGTCGGCGTCGCCGCCCGCCTGCGCTTCCAGCAGCGCCAGTTCGCGCAGGGCGGCGCGGCGCAGGCGCGCGCGCGGACGCCGCCGCGCATACACGGCGGCGGCGATGGTCAGCAGGGCCAGGGCCAGCAGCCCCCACCAGCCCGGCGCCGGCGGCCACCAGCCCGGCGCGCCCGGCGCATGCGGCGGCGCCAGCTGGGCCAGCCAATCCGGCGTCATGCCGCCCATAGCGGTTGCCTCAGCAAATCGGCCAGCGTATCGGCGGCATCGCTGGTGTCGAGCCGCAGCAGCGGCAGGTTGAGGCGCCCGGCCAGGGCCGTCAGCGCCTGCTCGCGGCCGTTCCAGGCGGTTTGCCAGGCAGCACGGCTACGTTCGCCGTCCATCCACCACAGGCGCCCGGGCAAGCCGACCCGGTGCGCGCCGGCCGGCAAGCCGCTGCGCTCGAGCGGATCGGTAATCCACAGCAGGCGGCAATCGTTGCGTTCGGCGATGCTGCCCAATAAGTCTTCGGCCTGGCGATCGAGGGCGCTGAAATCGCTGAACAGCAGCACCAGGCTGCCGGTTTGCAGCAGCGGGCGCAGCAGCGCCAGCGCGGCCGCCAACCCCGGCCCGGCCGGCGCGCCGGGCGCGCGCGGCTGCGCCTGGGCCAGCGCGCCGAGGATGGGCAGCAAGCCGGCCTCGCGTCCGCGCGGCGGAAAAATGCGCGGCGCCGCGGCGCCGTCGCCGATCACGGCGCCGACCCGTTCGCCGCTGAGCGAACCGGCCCAGCCGAACAACGCGGCGGCGTTCAACAGCAGCGCCGACTTGAGCTGGCGCCGGCTGCCGAAAAAAAGTCCCGCATGCAGGTCGGCGATGATCCATACCGGCCGCTCGCGCTCGTCGCGGAACAGCTTGCTGTGCGGCTTGCCGCGCCGCGCCGTGACGCGCCAGTCGATGCTGCGGGCGTCGTCGCCCGGCGCATACAGGCGCACCTCTTCGAATTCCAGGCCGCGGCCGCGCTCGGCGCTGCGATGGCCGCCCTGCAACTGCGCCAGCGCCGCCTGGCGCGCGTGCAGGCTGAGCCCGTGCGCGGCACCGCGCAAGGCCACCAGGTCCGCCAGCTCAGGCAAGAGCGCGGGCGATTTCATGGCGCCGGCACCAGCCGCAATAGTTCGTTGACGCAGGCTTGGGCGGTGATGCCGCGCGCCTGCGCCGTGTAGTCAAGCATGATGCGGTGGCGCAGCGCGTCGGGAGCGATGGCCTGGACGTCGTCCGGGCTGACGTAGTCGCGTCCGGCCAGCCAGGCCAGCGCGCGCGCGCCGCGCTCGATGGCGATCGCCGCGCGCGGGCTGGCGCCCCAGCGCAGCCATTCGCCCAGCTGCTCGCTATACGCCTTGGGCCGGCGCGTGGCGTCGACCAGGGCGGCGATGTAGTCGGCGACCGCCGGCGCCAGCGCCAGTTGCAGCGTTTCGCGGCGCGCGGCGAACACGTCTTCCTGCGTCAGGTGGCGCGCTGGCGGCGGCAATTCACGCCCTTCAAGCGCTTCGCGCCGCGCCAGTTCCATGATCAGGCCGGTGGTGGCGCGGTCCGGATAATCGACCAGCGTATGCAGCATGAAGCGGTCCAGCTGCGCCTCGGGCAAGGGATAGGTGCCTTCGTGTTCGATCGGGTTTTGCGTCGCCATCACCAGGAAGAGCCGCGGCAGCGGATAGGTCGAGGCGCCGACGCTGATCTGGTGCTCGGCCATCGCTTCCAGCAGCGCCGACTGGACCTTGGCCGGCGCGCGGTTGATTTCATCGGCCAGTATCAGGTTGTGGAACAAGGGGCCGCGCTGGAAATGGAAGCTGCCCTCTTCGGGGCGGTAGATGTCGGAACCGGTCAAGTCGGCCGGCAGCATGTCGGGCGTAAATTGCACGCGCTGGAACTGGCACTCGAGGCCGTGCGCCAGCGCCTTGATGGCGCGCGTCTTGGCCAGTCCGGGCGGTCCTTCGACCAGCAGATGTCCATCCGCCAGCAAGGCCACCAGCAGGCTTTGCACCAGGCTTTGCTGCCCAAGGATCTGGGTATTCAGGTAGCCGCGCAGGTTCTCGAATGAGGCCAGGGCGCCGGTCTGGGGCAAATCGCTGATTCGGGCATCCATAAAATTATCCTGTTAAATTTATTGTAAGCAACATGCGCGGCTACGCGCCACAGCGTGGAACTGTAGAGGCCCAAGCTTAAATCAACATTAATGGCGCCTGCCCCGGGCCAGCACGGCACGCAGTTTACTGCATATTCGAAGCGCCATGGAGCGGGCGCGGGAAACGGAATGACGATAAATTTAAAAAACTATTGAATGCCTAGTTTTAATCAATTTTACTAATTTATGATCCACGGCTAAGCTCTTGTTCACGACATCCGCCGCTATCTTTGGAGAAAAATCATGAGAATCAAAAGACCTGAAATCAATTTCGCCGGCCGCCTGCGCGTTGGCATGGCGATCGCGGTGGCGCTCGGACTGATGGTGACGGTGCTGAACATCTGCTCGGAGTTTTCCGCCGAGGCCAGCGGCAAGGCCTACACGGTGCACCAGGCGTGAAGCGCCCTGCCCGGGCCGTGGCGCCGACGCACCCGGCAGGAGGGCAAGGAATAATTTTTTACCGCCGCCATGGCGCCAGGCATTGACAAGCAATTTCGCGCCCGTGTATAACTGTCGGCGCTCCGGGGTGCATGCGACGATGCTGAGATGGCGAAAGCCGAACCCGACGAACTTGATCCGGTTAATGCCGGCGGAAGAAGAGCCGATTTGTTTCTCGCGGGTCGACCCTGGCGCAAGGCCAGGATGACCACATCGGGAACCTTTCCGGAGCAATTAACCTGCCCTCAGAAAGGATGACCAGATGAATACTCCCGCCGTGCTTGACACTCTCGGGCACCTCGAAACACTTACTGCACAACCCGCTCTCGCGTCTCCGTTGCTCACCGTACCCCCGTACGGCTGCGCTACTGAACGCGATATCGAACTTGTTCGCGACGGTTTTTCGAGGTTCCCTTTCTCCTCTTCCGCCCGGCACGCCGCCGCGGCGGCATGTACCGTCATGGCGCGGGGCTGACCATGGCGGCGCTGAATATCGGCATCGCCGGCGCCGGCCTGCTCGGGCGCCTGCTGGCGTGGCAGTTGAGCGGACTCGGTCACCGGGTCACCCTGTTCGATCCGGCCGCCGGGCCATTGCAGCGCGGCCAGGCCGCAGGCTGGAGCGCGGCCGGCATGCTGTGCCCGTGGGCCGAACTCGAATGCGGCGGCGAGGCGGTGGCGGCACTCGGACTGCGCTCGCTGCAACTGTGGCCGGCGCTGCTGGCGCAATTGCCGCAGCGCGTATATTTCCGCCGCGCCGGCAGCCTGCTGCTGGCACAACACGAAGACCTGGTCCTGGCGCAACGCAGCGTGGCCCCCTTGCAAGGCCATGCGCGTGCGCTGGCGCCGGAAGAACTGCGCAAGCTCGAACCCGCCGTCAACGGC
>DASYLQ010000045.1:0-6020 GCA_036009485.1 Janthinobacterium sp. | reverse complement strand
ACGCGGATAGGTCAGCACCTTGTGCTTTTCATACAGCGCCTGCGCCAGGCCCAGCGTGTTCTTCGCTGAAAAACCAAAGCGGGCATTCGCTTCGCGCTGCAGGCTGGTCAGGTCGAACAGGCCCGGCGCCATCGAGGTGGTCGGCTTGGCTTCCTCGGTGACATTGCCCTGGCGGCCGCGGCAAGCCATGGCGATGGAATCGGCGGCGGCCTTGCTCCACAGGCGCTCGGCGCGCTTCTCCGGGTCCGTCTCGTCTTTCTTGAACTTGGTGTCGAGCCAGCGGCCTTCATAGACGCCGGCGGCGCAGACGAACTCGGCGCGCACTTCCCAAAAGTCGCGTGCAACGAATTTCTTGATCTTGTCTTCGCGCTCGACGACGATGGACAGCGTCGGCGTCTGCACCCGGCCCACCGTGGTCAGGTAAAAGCCGCCCTCCTTCGAGTTGAAGGCGGTCATCGCGCGGGTGCCGTTAATGCCGATCAGCCAATCCGCTTCCGAACGGCAACGCGCGGCGTCGGCCAGCGGCATCATGTCTTCGTCGCTGCGCAGGTGGCTGAAGCCGTCGCGGATGGCGCCCGGCGTCATCGATTGCAGCCACAGGCGCTTGACCGGTTGCTTGGCCTTGGCGTTTTGCGCGATCAGGCGGAAAATCAGCTCGCCCTCGCGCCCGGCGTCGCAGGCGTTGATCAGCGAGGTGACGTCCTTGCGCTTGATCAGCTTGTTCAATACCTTCAGCCGCGCTTCCGTCTTGGCGATCGGGTTCAGCGCGAAATACGGCGGGATCATCGGCAGATGGGCGAAACTCCACTTGCCGCGCTTGATGTCGTACTCTTCCGGCACGGCGATCTCGAGCAGGTGGCCTACGGCCGAGGACAACACGTACTCGTCGGATTCAAAGTACTCATCGTGCTTGGTGAAGCCGCCAAGCGTCTTGGCGATATCGTTCGCGACTGAAGGCTTCTCGGCGATGATGAGGGTTTTGGTCATGGATTTAGGTCTCGAAATGTGCGCTAAGGGTTGGCATCATACAGTGCTTGGCCAGGCCCTGAAATTTTGCGCGCCCGGCAGTGTTTTTTTTCTAACAGTTTATTTAGCGGCCAATGATAAGCGGGTTGGCCGTCAATCCGCAAGTGGACACATGCAGGAAAGCGTCCGGCACGGCCCCGACCTGGCGGCATTTTATGGCGGAATATAAGGGAAGGCCTTGCGCGGCTGGCAACTCCAACGCACGCGATGGCAGGGAGATCAGTGCAGCAGGCGCGGCGCCTGCTCGTCGTCGGAGCCGAACAAGTCGTCGAACATCAGGGCGTCCGGTTCCTTGCCTTGACTCCACAGCAACATCAGCACGATCACCTTCAGTTTGCCCGGGGTGACCGGGCTTTCATCGAGCGCCAGCGCGCGCTCGATGACGATTTCGCGCTGCAGCGGACTGATCACGCCAGCGCTTTCAAGGAACTGGATGAAGCCGATCGCGGCCGTGCCCAGCACATCGCTTTCTTCCTCGACGTAAAAACGGGTGCCGGTGGAAGCCGACGTCAGCGCCTGTTCGGCGCCGGCCATGGCGGTCAGGTCGGTCAGCCAGACCAGGGCCTCGGAAATTTCCACGTCGTCGAAACCGACCGCCGACAGCTTGCGCGCCAGCGCCTCCGGCTCGGGGCAGGCATCGGGCCGGTAATAAGTTTCGTAGAGATAAACAAGGATGTCGAACATGGCTCTACTCTATCAGTTAAGTTCGCTTAAACACAAGGCCCGCCCGGGCTGGAGGCGGAGTCTTTTTCGGCCGTGCCGCGGCGGCCTCACAAATCGGTGCGCTGGAATTGCCCTCCAGGCAAGCGTTCGACCAGGCCGGCCAATTCCAGCGACAGCAGGCGGCCGATGACGCTGGCCGCGTCCAGGCCGCTGCGCTGCGCCAGCATGTCGACGTCGGCCGGATCGTGGCCCAGCGCGGCCAGCAGCACGTCGCCGACCGCACGCTGCGCGGCGGCGGCGGCCGGCGCCGCCGGCCTGGGCCGCAGATTCAATTCCAGCAAGACATCGTCGGTTGTCTCGACCAGCTTGGCGCCCTGCTTGATGAGTGCATGGCAACCCTTCGCCAGCGTTGCATGGATGGAGCCGGGGATGGCGAACACCTCGCGGCCCTGGTCGGCCGCCAGGCGCGCCGTGATCAGCGAACCCGACTGCGCAGCCGCCTCGATCACCAGCACGCCGCGCGCCAGGCCGCTGATCAGGCGGTTGCGGCGCGGGAAGTTGGCGCGGTTGGCCGGCGTGCCTGGTGAGTACTCACTGATGATACAACCCCTCTCTGCCAGCAAGTGGGCCAGCGCGTGGTTGCGCCGTGGATAGACGATATCGGCGCCGGTGCCGATCACGGCGATGCTGGACGCCGCGCCGGCCAGGCCGCCCAGATGCGCAGCGGCATCGATCCCCAGCGCCAGCCCGGAGACGATGGCCAGGCCGGCGTCGCTGAGGGCGCGGGAAAAAGCTGCCGCATTGGCCAGGCCTTGCGCGCTGGCGTTACGGCTGCCGACCACCGCCAGGGATGGCCGCGACAACAGTTCGGTGCGTCCCATCAGGTAGAGCAGCACGGGCGGGTCGGGGATTTCCAGCAAGTTGGCCGGATAGGCGGGATCGTCCTGGGTCAGGACGGCATGGCCGGGCGTTTGCAGCCAGGCCAGGGTTGCGTCCAGTTGCGCCGCCAGGGCCGGCGACGGTGCAGGGGCCAGCAGCGCCGCCGCCTGCGCCGCCGTCACCACTTCGCACAGGGTGGCGAAGGAAGCGCTGAAAATGGCGCCGGGATTACCGAAGCGCAGCAGCAAGGCGCGCGCCGCGACGGCGCCGACGCCGTCGACCTGCTGCAGGCGCAGCCAGCCGGCCAGGTCGGCGTAGCGGCGCGGCGGCGGGGAAAGCGGGGAGTCCGTGGCTTGCACGGCAGCGTCACTCCGGTGATTTGGCGGCGTCGCCCACTGCGACCGGCTCCGACACCTGCGTGATCAAGCCATAGGAAACATGCTTGAATACGCGGAAGATAAACAAGTCGCCATACTGTTCGTCCGGCAACTTAACCTCCGGCTGCCCCTTGAACCAGCGCGTTTTCGCGGTCGTATCGGTCACCGTTTTGCCGGTATGGTACAGGCGCAGTACGGCGCCGACATCGAGCCCGTCAAGCGTGCCGCGATTAATCGTGACGATCTGGCTTTGCCCCGCCACCGACATGCCGCCATAGATCGAGGCCACGTGCGCATCCACCGCCTGCTGCGGCGCATGCGGCGCGTAATTGGTCAATTGGGCCGGCGGCACCGGCAGCAGGCGGTCGCCGGTGCCCATCTCTTGCGCGGCGTTGACGATGGCAATCGTGGCGACGTCGCTGCCCGCCGCCGGCGCGACTTTCAGGTTGGCCGTACCCAGGTAGACCGCCTCATAACCCAGCAATTTTCTGCTGACGGGATCCTTCAGCGGCTCGCCGGGACGAAATACCTGGAAAGCCTTGGAATCCTTGAGCGCGCCGCGCACGTAAGCCTTGTCGCCGCTGCCCAGGAACATATGGTCTTCCGGCGCGGCAATGATGCGCGGCGCGCTGCCCAATTCGTCGGCTTCGACGATCAGCGGCTGCGACAACAAGGCCGAGATCGCCGCCATCGATACCGAGGGCACGGCGTCGCGGTCCAGGCCCAGGGTGCGCAACTGCGGCGACAGGCGGGTGCCGGGCAAGCCGGCGGCGCCGTCGTCGCCGCTGTCCGGCGGCAGCAGGCTGAGGCGACCGGTCTTGCGGTTGAAATAGACCATCTGGCCCGGATAGATCCAGTGCGGGTTGCGGATCTCGTCGCGGTTCATGCCCCACACCTGGCCCCAGCACCAGGGGTGTTCGAGGAATGCGCCGGCAATGTCCCACAGCGTGTCGCCCTTGACGACCAGGTGCTGGTCCGGCGCATTCGGCAGGAATTCGCACGTAGCGGCTTGCGCCCCCGCCGCGCACGCGCCCGCGAAAAGTGCGGCGATCACAAAGCGGGCCCCGACTGTGCTAAAATTTTTCATTAATTTATCCGGTAAATAGCGCTGCAAAGTGCGGCCCTTGAGTACGGCAGGTGGTGCGAGCAAACCAACCTAGCGACGCTAATGTTTGCCGAACAGAATCAAATTCTGCCCATAAAACCCTGAACTAGCAAGAGAAACCGCGCTGAAACCGCGCTCCGGATCCGCGAGCGGCTGTTGCATTCCGGTTCACGCCGGCGTCCGGCCGGCGCCGCAGACAGAGCGCAGACCGCCGCGGAGATGAAGCAGTCCTTATCGGCTTGCTTGCTTGTTTAAATGAGACAGCTTATTTAAATAGTCCAATGAGCCATTTTTAATCAGCACAACTTCCACCGAATTCGTATGTCCATTTTAAATATCCTGCGTTATCCCGATCCGCGCCTGCACAAGGTCGCCAAGCCGGTCGAGCTGTTCGACCAGCGCCTGGCCAAGCTGGCGGCCGACATGGCCGAGACCATGTACGAAGCGCCCGGCATCGGCCTGGCGGCATCGCAGGTCGACGTCCACGAACGGCTGATCGTCATCGACACCAGCGAAACCAAGGACCAGCTGCAAGTGTTCATCAATCCTGAAATCCTCTGGGCCAGCGAAGAAAAGCAGATGTACGACGAAGGCTGCCTAGCGGTGCCCGGCATCTACGACGGCGTCGAGCGCCCCGCCAAAGTCAAGGTGCGCGCCCTGGACGTCCAGGGCCAGCCCTTCGAAGTGGCGGCCGAGGGCTTGCTGGCGGTCTGCATCCAGCACGAGATGGACCATTTGCTGGGCAAGGTCTTCGTCGACTACCTGTCGCCGCTGAAGCGCAACCGCATCAAGAGCAAGATGGTCAAGGAAATCCGCGGCCTGGAACGCGAAGCCTCCCTGCGCGCGCAAGGCCGGCGCTACTGATCGCTGCTCCCTGCATACCGCCTCCTGCACGTCACACCCTTCAAGGAATAACATGAAAGTGATCTTCGCGGGGACGCCCGAATTTGCCGCCGTCGCGCTGCGCGCGTTGCGCGAGGCCGGTTTCGAGATACCTCTGGTGCTGACCCAGCCGGACCGCCCGGCCGGCCGCGGCATGCAGTTGCACGCCTCCGCCGTCAAACAGTACGCCCAGGCCCAAGGCATCGAGGTCGTGCAACCGCTGTCGCTGCGCCAGGACAGCAAGGACCCGCAGCGCGCCGCCGAGGCGCAGGCCGCCCATGCGCGCCTGCTGGCCACCGACTACGACGTGATGGTGGTCGCCGCCTATGGCTTGATCCTGCCGCGCAGCACCCTGGCTCTGGCGCCCTGCATCAATATCCACGGTTCGCTGCTGCCGCGCTGGCGCGGCGCCGCGCCGATTCACCGCGCCATCGAAGCCGGCGACGACGAAACCGGCATCACCATCATGCAGATGGAGGATGGCCTGGACACCGGCCCGATGCTGGCCGTCGAGCGCCTCGTCATCGGCGCGCAGGACAGCACCGGCTCGCTGCACGACAAGCTGGCGGCGCTGGGCGGCCGCCTGATCGTCGACACGCTGCGGCGCATGGACCATGCCGGCGTCGAAGCGGTGCCGCAGCCGCAAGCCGGCGTCACCTACGCCGCCAAGATCGGCAAGGAAGAGGCGGCGCTCGACTTCAGCCAGCCGGCGCTGGAGCTGGGCTTGAAAATCCGCGCCTTCAACCCCTTCCCCGGCGCCCACGGCCAGATCGGCGGCGTCACCGTCAAGCTGTGGGCGGCCGAGGTGCTGGAAGCCGACAGCAGCGCCGCGCCCGGCACGGTGCTGGCGGCCGACGCCCGGCACGGCATCGTCGTGGCTTGCGGCGAAGGTTCGCTGCGCCTGACCGAATTGCAAAAGGCGGGCGGCAAGCGGCTTGCCGCGGCCGAGTTCATCAAGGGGTTCGCGATCGAAGGCCTGAGCTTCGATTTGCCGGCCGCCGCGTCCGCCGCGTCCGCCGGATAAAAGCGTGCGCGACGGGAGGGGATCAGCCGTTGTCCCTGGTCGGGTTTTGCCGGTTCACTTCCAT
>DASYLQ010000044.1:0-11235 GCA_036009485.1 Janthinobacterium sp. | reverse complement strand
TGCAGCAAAAAAGAAGAAGCTCCTGCACCAGCACCAGTAGTTGCTCCAGCACCAGCTCCAGCTGACGCGACCCCAGCACCAGCCGCTGCCGCTCCAGCTGCTTCGGACGCTGCCGCTCCAGCTGCTGCCGCTCCAGCCGCTTCGGACGCTGCTGCTCCAGCCGCTTCGGCACCAGCCGCTTCGACTCCAGCTAAGTAATCAGCTAGTAATGAAAAAACCGGCCTGCGGGCCGGTTTTTTTTCGTCTGGATATTTATATCGGCTTTGTATCGGCCATGTCTTTCGATTATCCGTAGAAAAAAAACCGGCGCAAGGCCGGTTTTTTTTATTCTTATTCAAACTACCGCAGCGTCGCCGAAGCGGTAAATTGAACTGCGGCTGTTACTTCAATTGTTCGTTCAACAGATCGAGAATCTTCGACGCCGTCGGCGATGCATCCGGCTTGCCCTCGTTGCTCTGGACCACGACCTGGGTCGTGGTGGCGGCTGTGGAAGCAGCCCCCTTCACGACGATGCGGAAGCGCGGCGCGTCCTTGTCCTTGTCGGAAGAGCCGAAGCTGAACAGCTTCTTGAAGAAGCCTTCGGACTTGACCGCATCCGGATCGATGTAACGCACGAAGTACAAGCCCTGGGTACGGTCGCGGTCTTCCACGGTGAAGCCGGCGCGGTCCAGCGCCAGGCCGACACGGCGCCAGGCACGGTCGAAACCTTCATCCACTTCGACATAGCGGTCGGCGCCGGCGCCTCCCAGCTTGGCATGCAGAGGCTGCACGATCGCCCCTTCCACCGCCGTCTTGGCCTCTTTCGCCGTCGCCGGCTCACCACCGCCGAGCTTGGTCATCAGGCGCGCCAGGTATTCCGCCTCCAGGCTGGGATCGGTAGGACGCGGCATCCACACCGTCGATTCGTTCTGCGCACCTTTGCTGACTTCTTCCATGCCGCGCTGGCTGATGTAAATCTCGGTCGAACCATCCGGCAAGCGCTCCAGGCGGGTGCGGTATTTGTCGCGCTCGGCGGACGAATACAGCGAATCGAAGACCTTGCCCAGGGTCCGGCGGACAATATCTTGCGGGATCTTGCTGCGGTCTTCATACCATTCGGTTTCCATCACGCCGGCGGTCGGCAGGTCGACTGCCAGCGTGAAACCGCTCTCTACCCAGAATTGCTTCAATTGAGGCCACAACACTTCCGGCGAGCGCTTCACCACCAGCCAGCGCGTATTGCCGGCGCGCTCGACCTTGATGTCGGCAACGCTCAGCGGCAGCACAGGCGCGTTCTCGCCCTGCGCCACGTCGTCGGCGCTGACGCTGACGCTGCCCGCAGCGGCGGCGGCGGCGCCGGATTTTTGCTGGGCGTTATAGCTGGACGCCGTCGCGATGCCATCCTTGGAATCGGGCAGCGAGTAACGATTATCTTTCTGCAATTGCGTCAGATCCGGCGGGACATCGAGAGGCTGGGCCTTTTTCGCGCCTTTGTAATCGACCTTTTCATTGCCGATCAGGGAATTGAGCATGCCGCAGCCGCTCAGGCCGACAATCACGGTACCGAGGACGAGGCTGCGTGCAGCGATGGCGATGGCGGATGGGGCGGTAAGATGTTTCTTGCGAATAGTCATGTCGTTACTGGATGAGAAGCTAAAAAGCAGCTGAAGTCAGAGTGGTCCGGACCGTTTCCAGTCGGGGCTTATTGTTGTAGTACGCCGGCGGCGCGCAAGGCGTCGCGGACGCTGTCGTGGCAATCGGCCGCCAGCGGCACCAGCGGCAAGCGTATGCCGCCCTGCATCAAGCCCATTTCCGCCAAGGCCCATTTGACCGGCACCGGATTCGGTTCGACAAACAGCTTTTGATGCAATGGAAACACTTTATTATTGACCGCCACCGCAGTCGCGATATCGCCGCGCATCGCCGCCATGCACATCTCATGCATCGCTTTTGGCGCCACGTTCGCCGTCACCGAGATATTGCCGTGGCCGCCGCAAAACATCAGGGCCATCGCGGTCGGATCATCGCCCGAATACACGGCAAAGTCCGGCGGCGTCTGGCGCAGCAGGTCGATGCCGCGGCCGAGGTTGCCGGTGGCGTCTTTCACGCCGACGATGTTGGGAATCTGCGCCAGGCGCAGGATGGTTTCGTTGGACATGTCGGCCACGGTCCGGCCCGGCACGTTGTACAGGATCACCGGCAGGTCGACTGCCTCGGCGATCGCCTTGAAGTGCTGGTACATGCCCTCCTGGGTCGGCCGGTTGTAGTACGGCACCACCAGCAAGACGGCATCGGCGCCGGCTTCCTTGGCATATTCGGTCAACTTGATCGCTTCCGCGGTCGAATTGCCGCCCGTGCCGGCGATGATCGGTATCCGGCCGCGGCCATGCTCGACCGTCGCCTTGATCAGCGCGCAATGCTCTTCGACGCTCACCGTGGACGATTCGCCTGTGGTGCCGACGATCACGATACCGTCCGTTCCCTGCTCGACATGCCAGTCGATCAGCCGGTTCAGGCCGGGATAGTCGAGACTGCCGTCCTCGTGCATCGGAGTGACGATTGCTACAATGCTGCCCTTAATCATATTTATAGTGCACCGATAAATAAAACAACGATTGTAGCGGATAGCCTGCACCAATAGTGCATTCCGGACCGCAAAGCCTCTTTAAAAGGCAGGCAGAAGCGTTGAAATGCGCGGAAAATCCGCCTTGACGGCGCATAGACGTTGCACCATGGCAGCTTTTGGCGTGTCGAGGCGGCCGTCTTCAAAGGCCACCACGGTCAAACCGCAGCGATGCGCCCAATCCAGCAACTCCCCCGGCGCCAGCAAAAAATCCGGGTTCGACGGCTTGCCGAAAATCTCGTTACCCAATGAAAAAGTCTCGTACAGCAATACGCCATGCGGCGCCAGGCTGCCGACGATATCGGCCACTAGCGGCCGATGCAGGTAGTTTGTGACCACGATGCCGGAAAAGCGGCCAGGACTGAAGGGCCAGGCCGCATCCGCCGCCTCCAGGTCGGCCTGCAGCGTCGTAATGCCGGGTCCGGCGGCGCGGGCCAGGGCGGCGGCATCGCGGTCCAGCGCCAGCACCGGATGGCCGAGGCCCGCCAGATGGCGCGCATGGCGGCCGTCGCCGCAAGCCAGGTCGAGCGCTTCGCCGGCCGGAATCAGCGGCGCGAAACGCCGCACCCAGGGCGAGGCTGGCCCGCCAGGCTGGCCATTCAGGGAATGTTCGCTCAAGGTGGGGTATCGTCAACTGTAGGACAGGCCCATCGCCTCGCGCACGTCGCGCATGGTTTCCAGCGCGAGCTTGCGGGCGCTGTCGTTGCCGTCGGCGACGATGGCGCGCACCAGCGAAGGGTCGTCCAGATATTGCTGGGCCCGCTCATGCATCGGTTCCTGTTCCTTGATGATGGCGTCGATGACCGGCTGCTTGCATTCGATGCAGCCGATACCGGCCGACTTGCAGCCCTTGACTACCCATTCCCTGGTGTCGGTGTCGGAATACACTTCATGGAATTGCCAGACCGGGCACTTGGCCGGGTCGCCGGCATCGGTGCGGCGCACGCGCGCCGGATCGGTCGGCATGGTGCGGATCTTCTTGACGACGGAATCCTTGTCTTCACGCAGAGCAATCGAATTGCCGTAGCTCTTGGACATCTTGCGGCCGTCCAGGCCCGGCAGCCGCGACGCCACCGTCAGGCGCGCCTGCGGCTCCACCAGGATCAGCTTGCGGCTGCCTTCCAGGTAGCCGAACAGGCGCTCGCGGTCTATCATCGACAGGCTCTGGGCGTCGTCGAGCATGGCTTTGGCCTGCTCTAGCGCATCTTCCTTGCCTTTCTGCTGGTACTCGGTGCGCAGTTCGTTGTACAGCTTGGCGCGCTTGCTGCCGAGCTTTTTCACGGCATCCTGGGCTTTTTCCTCGAAACCTTTTTCCTTGCCGTACAAATGATTAAAGCGGCGCGCGATCTCGCGCATCATTTCGATATGCGGCACCTGGTCGTCGCCCACCGGCACCTGGCTGGCGCGGTAGATCAGCACGTCGGCCGCCTGCAGCAGCGGATAGCCGAGGAAACCGTAGGTGGCCAGGTCCTTGTTCGCCAGGTTGTCGATCTGGTCCTTATAGGTCGGCACCCGCTCCAGCCAGCCCAGCGGCGTGGCCATCGACAGCAGCAAGTGCAGCTCGGCATGCTCGGGCACCTTGGACTGGATGAACAGCGTCGCCTGCGACGGATCGATGCCGGCCGCCAGCCAGTCGACCAGCATGTCCCAGGTGCTGCGCTCGATGATGCTGGGGTCGTCGTAATGGGTGGTCAGCGCATGCCAGTCGGCGACAAAAAACAGGCAAGGCAGTTCCGTCTGCATCTTGATCCAGTTTTTCAGCGCGCCATGGTAGTGGCCAAGGTGCATGGAGCCCGTCGGGCGCATTCCGGAAACTACACGATCGGGATACATATTGGGTTCAACTCAAGAGGAAGGTCAAAGGGGAAACCAGCGTGTAAAAGAGATTGATCACGACGCCGATCGCCCACTTCAGCATGCCGTCGAGGACGTGGAAATACATCAGCGCGACCAGGGCGATGAAGACATACATGCCATACAGCTCGATGCGGGCGTATTTCCGCGCCACGGCGATCGGCAGGATGCTGGTGACGATGCGGCCGCCGTCGAGAGGCGGAATGGGGATCAGGTTGAATACCATCATCGCGGCATTGATACTGATGCCGGCGTCGGCCATGCCCAGGAAAAAGGGTTCCGTCACGCCCAAGCCCCTCATCAACACATCGGCGATCATCCAGCCCAGGCCCATGAAAAAATTGGCGCCCGGTCCGGCCAGCGCCACCAGGCCCGATTGCTTGCGCGGATTGCGCAGGCGGCTGAAGTCGACCGGCACCGGCTTGGCGTAGCCGAAGGGAATGCCGATCGACCAAAAGAGCAGCAAGGGCAGCAAGACCGAGCCGAAAGGATCGATATGCCGGATCGGGTTCAAGCTCAGCCGCCCTGCGCTGAACGCGGTGGGGTCGCCGAAATATTTCGCGGTAAAACCATGGGCCACTTCATGCAGCGTCACTGCGAACAGGACTGGAATAATGCATATCAGTATGGTCTGAATAAGATGATCGATGTCGTTCATAGGCGGGATTCTATCAGAGCCGGAGCGGCGCTCCCGAAGGTGCTGGCCGTTCCCGCCATCACAAGCCCAGGACGGCGCTGTCGCCGCGGCCCTGGCGCACCAGTTCCGGCTCGGCGCCGGTCAAGTCGATCACGGTGGTCGGCTCGAAGCTGCAGGCGCCGCCGTCGATGACCAGTTCGATGTGCTTTTCCAGCCGTTCGCGGATGGTCTCGGCGTCGGTCAAGGTTTCCGCGTCGCCCGGCAGGATCAGCGTGGTGCCCAGCAGCGGCTGGCCCAGTTCGGCCAGCAGCATTTCGACGATGCGGTTTTCCGGCACGCGCAAGCCGATCGTCTTGCGCGAGGGATGGCTGAGGCGGCGCGGCACTTCCCTGGTCGCTTCGAGGATGAAGGTATACGGTCCCGGCGTGACCGCCTTCAGCAGGCGGAACTGGCGGTTGTCGACGCGGGCGTAAACGCCGATTTCGCTGAGGTCGCGGCACAGCAAGGTCAGGTGGTGCTTTTCATCGATGCCGCGGATGCGCCGCAAGCGCTCGACTGCGCCCTTGTCGTCGAGGTGGCAGACCAGGGCGTAGCAGGAATCGGTCGGCAGCGCGACGATGCCGCCGGCATCGATGATCTGCGCCGCCTGCTTGATCAGGCGCGGCTGGGGATTGACGGGATGAAGCTGGAAAAATTGACTCATAGATCAGGGTTGGCGGCAAAGACTGCCGCGTGGTTATCGGTTCAGGCGCCCGCCTGAAGCAAGCGTCTGAAAGCAGGCTCAGGATTGTACGCCGCGCAAGGCGGCGATGCGTGCTTCCACGGGCGGATGGGTGGCAAAGAGGGCCCACCATCCGCTGTCGCCGCTGTTGATGCCGAAGGCATTCAACGATTGCGGCAAGGCGCCAGGCGGCAGACCGCCCAGGCGGGTCAGCGCACGCACCATCGGCGTGCCGCTGCCGAGCAACCTGGCGGAACCGGCGTCGGCGCGGAATTCGCGCTGGCGCGAAAACCAGGCGACGATGATGGAGGCGACCAGCCCGAACAGGATTTCGCAGACGAATACCGTGATCATGTAGCCGAAACCGGGGCCGCGCTGCTCGCGATTATTTTTCAGCAAAACCTGGTCGACGAAAAAGCCCACCACCCGTGCCAGGAAGATGACGAAGGTATTCACCACGCCCTGGATCAAGGTCAGCGTCACCATGTCGCCGTTGGCGACGTGGGAAATCTCATGGCCCAGCACAGCTTCGACCTCGTCCTGGTTCATGCTTTCCAGCAGGCCGGTGGAGACCGCCACCAGCGCCGAATTCTTGAACGCCCCGGTGGCGAAGGCGTTCGGCTCGCCCTGGTAAATCGCCACCTGCGGCATGCCGATGCCGGCGCGCTCGGCCAGGCGGCGCACCGTATTCACCAGCCAGACTTCAGTCGGCGAAGACGGCGCCTCGATGACGTGGGCGCCGGTCGACCATTTGGCCATCAGCTTGCTGATCAGCAAAGAGAAAATCGCACCGGTAAAACCGACGACCAGCGAAAACACCAGCAAGCTGCCCAGGTCCAGGCCGCCATAACCCTGGCGCCCGACGCCGAGCACACTTAACACGATGGATAACACCAGTATGACCGCCAGGTTGGTGGCCAGAAACAGCACGATTCGTTTCATAAAAGGACTCCCGGACGTGAGTGACCATCTACAGTCTGAGGCGCATTTTTGCCGAATTCATAAGATATGGCTGCTACCGGGAAAAACAAGAGGACGGCCGCCCCCCTCGCACGACTTAAAACCAGTCGTGCCAGACCGGAGTGACGTTTCCAGGCAGCGGCGGCAGCAACGCAAAATCGACGCGCGACTCGCCCGGCGCGTGGAAATCGGTGCCGCGCGAAGCCAGGAAGCCGTAATCGTTGGCCAGCCGGGCGTAGACCGGATATTGGTCGGGCGTATGGCTGCCGGTGACGACTTCGATGGCCTTGCCGCCCAGTTGCTTGAACTCGTCGAACAGCACGCCCTCGGCGGTATCGCTGAAACGGTAGCGGCCCGGATGGGCGATGACGGCAATGCCGCCGGCGCCGCGGATCCAGCCGACCGCGTCGGCCAGTGAAGCCCAGCGGTGCGGCACGTAGCCGGGTTTGCCTTCGGACAGGTATTTGCGGAACACTTCAGGAATATTGTCGCACTTGCCGCTGTCGACCAGGAAGCGGGCGAAATGCGTGCGCGACATCAGGTCTGGATTGCCGACGTATTCCAGCGCGCCTTCGTAAGCGCCGGGAATGCCGGCCTCGGCCAGTTGGGCGGCGATTTCGCGCCCGCGCGAGTCGCGGCCGGAACGCGTGCGGGCCAGGCCTTTTTGCAGGGCGGCATTGGTTTCATCGATCTGCAAGCCGACGATATGCACGGTTTCATTGGCCCAGGTAATCGAAATTTCAACCCCCGCAACAAAACCCAGGCCGATGTCTTGCGCCGCGACGCGCGCCGCGGCGATGCCGGACACCTCGTCGTGGTCGGTCAGCGCCCAGACATCGACGCCGCCCCGGCGCGCATGGCTGGCCACGTCGGCGGGCGCCAGCACGCCGTCGGAGACATTGGAATGGCAATGAAGGTCAACATTTAACATACGAACACGAACACCTGGTATGAAGCAGCGTCAAGAATATGCACGGCTGCCTGAAATGGAAGAAATATCCATTGTACGCCGCTTGCCGGCCTTGTCGACAAGCGCGCTACGCCAAAAATGTTTCCACCAGCCGGGCCAGCAGCTCCGGTTGGTCATGGTGCAACATATGCCCGGCGTCGGCCACCGTTTTCACCGTCAGGTCGGGCAGGAAAGCCAGGCGCCGGTCGATTTCCTGGCGCACCTCGGCCTTGCTTCCCATCCATTGCCAAATCCTGGTATCGGCCGCCTCGACCCATAGCACCGGCGCCTTGATCGCGGCCCAGCAGGCCATCACTTCATCGAGGTGGTAGAGCAGCGGCGAACTCTTCTTGTGGAGCGGGTCGCCCAGGATTTCCCATTCGCCGGCGTCGTTCAGCGCGGCCCAATGGGACGACAGGAAATCGGCGCGCTGCTCGCTCAGGCGCGGATTGTTTTGCTGCAGGCGCGCCGCCACTGCCTGGCGGTTCGGATAGGCGCGCATGCGCGTCGGCCGGTCCAGCCCGTCCAGCCAGGCGGCATAGCGGCCCGGCGCCTGCTCCGGCGTGCTGCTGCGCATGCCCGCGCCTTCCAGGTTGACAAACTTGCGGATCCGCTCAGGCCGCGCCCCCGCGTACACCCCGGCGACGTTGGCGCCCATGCTGTGGCCGAGCAGGAAAACGGCCCGGTCCGGCGAATAATGGCGCAAGATGGCGTCCAGGTCGGCCACATAGTCGGGAAACCAGTAGGTGTCGCCGGCAGTGCGCTGGCTCAGGCCGAAACCGCGCCAGTCCGGCGCGATCACGTGCCAGTCACCCTGCAAGGCATCGACGACAAACTGGAAGGAGGCCGACACGTCCATCCAGCCATGCAGCATGAACAATTGGGGCGCGCCCACCCGGCCCCAGTGGCGGACGTGGATGGACAAGCCGCGCACGGTGATGAATTCGGAACGGGAAGCTGTCATGGTTGTCTTGAAAGTTGCGCCGCCGTCAGCACGCCGTCAACATTGACGGCCCGGTGTTATAGCGGCGAGAAATAAGAAGTACGAAAAATAAGAAGTACGAAAAAAGAATTACGAAAAATTGCGCCCGTAGGCAACTATACCGGATGCCCGCCAAGGTTGCGGTCGGCGCCAGGCCTGAGGCGCTGGGGCAAGCAGGACCGCCCCCCGTCCGCGAGGGCGTAAAATACCGCCATTCCCCACGCATTATCTTAACCAGGCCCGACTATGACTATCTACCAATTGGGCGACGACGCGCCCGGGATCGACGTTTCCGCTTATGTCACGGACTCCGCCACCGTGCTCGGCAAGGTAACCCTGGAAGCGCATGCCACCGTATGGTTCGGCGCGGCGATACGCGGCGACAATGAGCGCATCACCATCGGCCGCAACAGCAATGTGCAGGAAGGCGCGGTCATGCACACCGACCCCGGTTATCCGATGACCATCGGTGCCAATGTATCGATCGGCCACCAGGCCATGCTGCATGGCTGCACGGTCGGCGACGGCAGCCTGATCGGCATCCAGGCGGTGGTGCTGAACGGCGCCAAAATCGGCAAGGGTTGCCTGGTCGGCGCCGGCGCCCTGGTCACGGAAGGCAAGGAATTCCCGGACAACACGCTGATCATCGGCACGCCGGCGAAAGCCGTGCGCCCGCTGACGGAACAGGAAATCAAGCATTTGCTGGACATCGCCGACGGCTATTCCCGGCGCGGCGCGCAGTTCAAGACGCAACTTAAAAAAATAGGATAAGACTATGACGACAGACATCAAAACGGCGGCCATGCCGGCCGGCGCCCCCCAGGACATGCTGCAGAAATTCATGTTCGAGAATGCGGCCGTGCGCGGCGAGTTCATCGACATCTCGCAGACCTGGCGCGAAGTGCAGTCGCGCCACGACTACCCGGCTGCGGTGCGCACCGTGCTGGGCGAAATGGTGGCCGCCGCCGCCCTGCTCTCGGCCAACCTGAAATTCAACGGTTCCATCATCATGCAAATCCACGGCGACGGCCCGGTGCGCCTGCTGGTGGTCGAATGCGATGCCCGGCTGCGCCTGCGCGCCACCGCCAAGCTGGCGCCCGACGCCGTCATCGCCGACGACGCCGCGCTGACGGCGCTGCTGAACGCCGGCGGCAAGGGGCGTTTCATCATCACCCTCGATCCGCTGGAAAAAATGCCGGGCCAGCAACCATACCAGGGCATCGTGCCGCTGGACGGCGACGATGTCGCCACCGTCATCGAAAATTATATGCTGCGTTCGGAACAACTGGATACCCGGCTGTGGCTGGGCACCGACGACCATACCGCGCGCGGCCTGCTGCTGCAAAAGCTGCCTGATCACGGCGGCAAGGCCGAAGCCACGCCGGTGTCGCAGGACGAGGCGCTGGAAACCTGGAACCGCGCGGTGATGCTGGCCTCGACCTTGAAGCGCCAGGAAATCCTCGACACCGACATCGCCACGCTGATGCAGCGCCTGTTCTGGGAAGAGACCATCCGCGTCTTCGACCCGGCGCATCCGCAATTCCATTGCACTTGCACGCGTGAAAAAGTCGGCAATATGCTGAAGATGCTGGGCCGCGAAGAAGTCGACGGCGCGCTGGAAGAACTGGGCCGCGTCGGCGTGAACTGCGATTTCTGCGGCCAGCATTACGATTTCGATAAAGTCGACTGCGCCCAATTGTTTGCCAGCGACGCCCCGGCCGAAGTGCTGATTCCAGCAGGAGATATCAAGCACTAAGTCCCGGCCAACTCCGGCGCGCTTGCCGAGCGCTGGCGCCCCATCCCCACAGCAACGCCGCGTCCGTCACCGGATGCGGCGTTGTCGTTTTCGCCCCTGTCCCACTCGGCAAAATCCCACTTTTTGCACGTACTCGGGCACCTCGAAAAACCGTAGCGAGCAAGCCCGATATCGCGCTGAGTAGCGGAGCCGTACTCAGGTACGGTGAGCAACGGATGCGCGAGAGCGGGCTGCGCAGTAGGTTTTTCGAAGTGCCCAGTCATCATCTCGTCATATAAGCCCGGTAATCTGCGCAGCGGCAGATTGTCTCCAATTGTATCTACAAGGCTTATTGAATGAACACGAAATCGAAAGTGGCATTGCGCCGTAAATCGTCCCATATCGCTGTCGCCGTCTCGGCCCTGTGCGCCGCGCTGGCGGCGCCGGCCTATGCCCAGACCGTCGCCGCCGCGGCCGTCGGCGCCGCCGCTGCGCCGGCTGCCGACCACGCCGCGCCGGAAGCGGCCGCCGATGCGCCGATGACCACGGTGGAAATTTCCTCGCATAAAACACGCTCCTCGGTTTCGATGGGCAATGCAGAAATCCAGAAAATCATTCCAGGCGTGAATCCGCTGAAAGCCCTGGAAACCCTGCCGGGCGTCAGCTTCCAGACCGCCGACCCATGGGGCAACAATGAACAAAACCTGTCGCTGTTCGTGCATGGTTTCAATGGCCAGCAACTGGGTTACACGATGGATGGCGTGCCGCTCGGCGACCAGCAATACGGCAACTACA
>DASYLQ010000043.1:0-6941 GCA_036009485.1 Janthinobacterium sp. | reverse complement strand
CGCGCTCCATCTCGCGCAGGAACATCCGCCGCGCCGTGGCGTAGTCCCGTTCGCCCATGGCTTTGCGGCCCAATTCGAAAAAGTAAAACGGCGGCTCCGGCTGCAATTGGGCTAGCCGGCGCAGCAGCACGCCGGCCTCGGCCTTGCGGCCCATCTTCTTCAGCGTCTGCGCCAGGTTGGACATGACCAGCGTGTCCGACGGCGCGCGCTCCAGCAGCAGCGCAAAGACGCGCTGCGCCTGCTCCAGGTTGCCATGCTGGTGGTAGACCACGCCCAGCGTGTTGTAGGCGCCGGCGAAGTCCGGGTCCTGGCCGACGGCGGCGCGGGCCCACCAGTAGGCCTCGTCGATCTGCCCCAGGTTGAGCATTTCGGCGGCGCGGTTGTTCAGGTACATGGCGCGCACGGTTTTTTCCTCGATCGGCTGGACGCGCTGGTTCTCGCCATCCTTCGGCGGCAGGAAGTCGATGGTCATCCCGGTTTCCCTGCCGTAGCCATTCCTCGCTTCGGCCGCCTGCCGGCCCAGCGTGATGTTGACGTGGCCGGCCGAGAAATACAGCCCGCCGCTGCGGCTCCAGCTGGGGTCCGTCTGCACGCTCTGGTATTGCACCTGCAAATCCATCTCCTTGGCCAGCGCGGCGGTCATGATCACCAGCGACAGGCAGTTTCCGGCGCGCGCCTCGAAGGTCTGGATCGCGGTGCGGGTCATGCTGCTGTCGTATTCGACCTTCAGCTGATGCGTATTGTAGAGCGCATCGAAGAGCGCCCGGCGCGCTCCCTTGTCGCGTTCCTGGCGCGCGATGGCGCCGTGCACATAGGCGCGCATGGCGTCGTTGAGCTCGAAGATGGCGTCGGCCCGCACCGGTTCCGACGGCGCCGTGAAAACGGCGTCGTCGAACAGCTGGACGGGAATGGGGGGAGGCTGGGTGGCGCAGGCCGCGAGCAAAAGAAATACAGACAGGCAGGCCGGCAGCGAAATGGCGCGGATCTTCATGGGCGGCTCCGTCCCGGCCCTGGCGGCCGGCGTCGCGTTTCACGCGGCCGGAAACTGTCTTCACGGCCCGGGGCCGCACCGGGCGCGTCCCCCCGCGTTACGCAGACTATAGTAGCCGTGCGCCTTCGGGTTGACCTTGACTCAGGAAAGTATCCGCGTCCGGCCCGGCCCTGTCAACGACATCGAAGCGGACATCGAAGCGCAGCATAAACGGCGGCTCGGAATGGCTCAGAATTCTTCCCAGTCGCTGTCGCCGGCAACGCTGGCGGGCGTCTTGCGCTGCGCCGCCAGCCGCGGCGCAGCGGCTTTCAGCGGCGCCGGCTTGCGTACCGCCGGGGCGCGGCTTTTCAGGGCCGGCGCGCGCGCGGCCTGGTGGCGCGGGGCGGCCGGCGCCGGCAGCTGCGACTGGTCCAGCTTGAAGCCGGCCGCGGCCCGGGCCAGCTTGGCGGCCTGTTCCTGCATGCTTTCGGCGGCGGCCGCGGCTTCCTCGACCAGGGCGGCATTTTGCTGGGTCACCTGGTCCATCTGGGCGATCGCCTGGTTGACCTGGTCGATGCCGGCGCTCTGTTCCTGGCTGGCGGAAGTGATCTCGCCCATCATGTCGGTAACGCGGCGCACGCTGGCGACGACGTCGTCCATCGTCGAACCGGCCTGCTGCACCAGGCGCGCGCCGAGGTCGACCTGTTCCACCGAATTGTCGATCAAGCCCTTGATTTCCTTGGCCGCGCCGGCCGAGCGCTGCGCCAGGTTGCGCACTTCGGAGGCGACCACGGCGAATCCGCGGCCCTGTTCGCCGGCGCGGGCCGCTTCCACGGCGGCGTTGAGCGCCAGGATATTGGTCTGGAAGGCGATGCCGTCGATGACGCCGATGATGTCGACGATTTTCCTGGCCGAGGTATTGATGGAACCCATCGTGTCGACCACTTGGCCGACGATGCTGCCGCCCTTGACGGCGACGTCGGAAGCGGCTTGCGCCAGCTGGTTGGCCTGGCGCGCATTCTCGGCGTTCTGGCGCACGGTGGAGGTCAGCTCTTCCATCGACGAAGCGGTTTCCTCCAGCGAGCTGGCTTGCTGCTCGGTGCGCGCGGACAAGTCCTGGTTGCCGGCGGCGATTTCCCCCGAGGCGGTGGCGATGGCGCGGGTGCCGGCCTGGACTTCGCCGACCATCTTGGCCAGTGCGTCGTTCATGCCTTTCAGGGCGCGCATCAGGTCGCCGATCTGGTCGCGCGACGGCGTCGTGAAGACGGTGCTCAGGTCGCCGCCGGCGACGGTGGCGGCGATGCCGATGGCCGCTTCCAGCGGCTGGGTGATGCTGCGCGAGATCAGCCAGGCGCAGATCGCGCCCAGCGCCACCAGCAGGGTGCCGAGGGCGACGACCAGCGTGGCGCTGCGCGTGGTGGATTTATCAATGTCTACGCCCATATCGTCGAGCACTGTGCGTTCGTGCATCACCAGCTCGCGCATCGCCGTCAGGAAGGTGGTGGAAGAGGGAACGAATTCCTCGGTGTAGATCTTGTCGGCGGCGGCGGCGTCGCCAGCCTGCCTGGCCTTCATCACGCGGTCCTTGGCGTCGAGGTATTTGGCGCGCACGCCGACGCTGGAGCGGTAGATGGTCTTTTCCTCATCGGTGCTCATCAGTTCGCCAACTTGCTTGGCCAGGGCACCGCCTTTCCTGACGCCGTCGGCCATGTCCGCTGCGAAGGTGGTCGCCAAGCTGCCGTCGCCGCTCTTCGCCAGCATGGCGGTGCGCGCGACGGACAGATAGACCTGGTTATACCAGTCGGTGGCGGCGCGCTCCTTGGTCAGCGGCTGGGCCATCATGCGCTTGGTCGCCGCGGCGTTGGCTTCGGTGTTCATCAGGGCGAAGCCGGTGGAAATGATGGACAGGAGCAGGACAATCGCAAAACCGATGGCCAGGCGTGTACCAATTCGAATGTTGGAGAGTGCATTCATGAGCAGTTCCGGGCTGGTGAATCGAGCAGGCGGCGGAGAAAGCGGCGGAAGGCAGCTTGCAACAGGCGCCCATGCCTTGTGAGTATTGCAGATTTGCCGACCCTGTGCTCGGCTTTTCATTGCTTAAGGGAAAATTAGCGAGTTTCCAGCAACAGCTTCCAACCCGGCCGAGGCGTCGCCCCGGAGGCCGCGACGCCGGGCTGGAGGCGAGGATCAGGCTGGAGGCGAGGATCAGCGCATGGCCGAAATGATCTGTTCCAGCTTGCCCGAATCGGCGCAGAAGGCGCGGATGCCTTCGGCCAGCTTTTCAGTCGCCATCGCGTCTTCGTTGAGCATGAAGCGGAAGGCTTTTTCATCCAGCGACATCTTGACCAGGCCGGCGTCGGGCGCCGCGTCGGCGCTCAGCTTGCGCTCCAGCGGGGCGTCGCTGTCGGCCAGCTTTTGCAGCAGGTCCGGGCTGATGGTGAGCAGGTCGCAGCCGGCCAGTTCGGTGATCTGCGAGGTGTTGCGGAAGCTGGCGCCCATCACTTCGGTCTGGTAACCGAACTTGCGGTAGTAATTGTAGATACGCTTGACCGATTGCACGCCCGGATCGTCGGCGCCGCTATACTCGGTGTTGGTGGAATTCTTGAACCAGTCGTAGATGCGGCCGACGAAAGGCGAAATCAGCTGGGCGCCCGCCTCGGCGCAGGCGATGGCCTGGCCCAGCGAAAACAACAGCGTCATGTTGACGTGGATGCCTTCCTTTTGCAGCAGCTCGGCGGCGCGTATGCCTTCCCAGGTCGAAGCGATCTTGATCAGCACGCGCTCGCGCGGAACGCCGGCCTGCCGGTACAGTTCGATCAATTCGCGGCCCTTGGCCACCGTGCCTTCGGTGTCGAAGGACAGGCGGGCGTCGACTTCGGTCGAGACGCGGCCCGGGATGATCTCCAGGATTTCGCTGCCGAAGGCGATCAGCAGATGGTCGATCACTGCGCCGGTAGAGGCATTCGGCTGCTCCTTGACGATCTTTTCCAGCAGCGGCTTGTATTCGTCCTTTTGCACCGCCTTCAGGATCAGCGAAGGGTTGGTGGTCGCGTCGCGCGGCGTGTAAGCCTTGATCGACTGGAAGTCGCCGGTGTCGGCCACCACGGTGGTGAATTGCTTGAGCTGTTCGAGTTGGTTCATGGCTGGGCCGGTAGTAGGAAAAAATAATGTTGAAATTACATTGTACTCAATTGAGCCGATTCAGAGGATGCCGCACGAGCAGGCCGAAGAATTTATTTCGCCGCCGGCCGGCAGTGTCAACCGATAAAGGAATCGAATTGCATGTCGAATTCCTGCAGCGCTTTTTGGGCGTTCTGCATTTTTTTGCGGAATTCCGGGCCGCGCTTCAGCGCCAGGCCAACCGCCAGCACGTCGATCACCACCAGGTAGGCCAGGCGCGCCGAGATCGGCGTGTAAGGATCGGTATTGAAGATCAGGTCGATCGGGATCAGCACCGTCGCCAGGTCGGCCAACGGCGTGCCCGAGGGCGCCAGCACGATGACGTCGGCGCCGCCGCGGCGCGCCAGCTTGATCGAGCGGACCAGGGCCGCGCTGTTGCCGCGCTGCGAAATGGCGACCACCGCGTCGCCGCTGCGCAACAGGGCGGCGGCGATGGCGTGGATGTGCGGATCGGCGTAGGCCACGGTGGGCACGCCGGAACGGAAGAACTTGTGCTGGGCGTCGCTGGCGACGATGCCGGAAGTGCCCTGGCCGTAAAACTCGATCTTGTTGGCGCGCGACAAGATGTCGAGCGCCTTCTGGATGGATTCCGGGTCGAGGTTGTTGCGCAGGTCGAGCAGGGTGCTGATGGAGCGGCTGCAGATCTTGTTGACCAGGTCGGCCGCCAGATCGTCCTGGGCCGGCTGCTCGTCGACGCCGGGCATGGCCAGCGCCAAGCCCTGCGCCAGCTTCAGCTTGAACTCATGCCAGCCGTCGTAACCGAGGGTGCGGCAAAAGCGCACCACGGTCGGCTCGGACACCTGGGCGCTGCGGGCCAGCGCCGTGATGTTTTGGCTGACCGTTTGCGCCGGCTGTTCCAGCACCGCCAGCGCGACCTTCTTTTCCGACTTCGACAGCGAATCGAGCTGGGTGCGGATCGAGTCCAGTAACATCAGTCTTCCGGCAGCGCTTCTTCGCGCCATTGCAAGCCGTCGCGGCCGATCAGGGCGCTGGCGGCGGCCGGGCCCCAGGTGCCGGCGGCGTAAGGGATCGGCGAGCTGTCGTCCTGTTCCCAGTAATTCAGGATGGGTTCGACCCATTCCCAGGCCGCTTCCAGTTCGTCGCCGCGCATGAACAGCGTCAGCTGGCCGCGCAGCACGTCGAGCAGCAGGCGCTCGTAGGCCTCCATGCGCGGCGTCTTGAAGCTTTCGCGGAAATCCAGTTCAAGTTCGGCCGGCTTCAGGCGCATGCCGTCGCCCGGCGTCTTGGCCATCAGGTTCATGCGCAAGCCTTCGTCCGGCTGCAGGCGGATCACCAGGCAGTTCGGCTGGAAGCTGGAGGTCGGCTGGACGAAGATCGAGTGCGGAATCTGCTTGAAGCGCACGACGATCTCGGCCAGGCCGTCGGCCATGCGCTTGCCGGTGCGCAGGTAGAACGGCACGCCGGCCCAGCGCCAGGTGTCGATCTCGGCCTTCAGCGCGACAAAGGTTTCGGTGCGAGAATGGGCCGGCGCGTCCGGCTCGTCGCGGTAGCTCGGCACCGCCTCGCCGTCGACGTGGCCGGCGCGGTACTGGCCGCGCACGATGTTTTGCGCCAGCGTCGTCGGCGTGAATTTTTTCAGCGAACGCAGCACTTGCAGCTTTTCATCGCGCACGGCGTCCGGCGCGATCGAGGTCGGCGGTTCCATCGCGACGATACACAGCAGTTGCAGCAAATGGTTTTGCAACATGTCGCGCAGCGCGCCCGAGGTGTCGTAATAGCCCATGCGCGTGCCGACGCCGAGTTTTTCGGCGATGGTGATCTGGACGTCGGAAATCCATTCGCGGCGCCAGAGCGGCTCGAACAGGATATTGCCGAAGCGCAGGGCCATCAGGTTTTGCACGGTTTCCTTGCCGAGGTAATGGTCGATACGGTAGATCTGCGATTCGGCGAAGAACTTGCCGACTTCGGCATTGATCTGCTTGGCGCTCTCGAGGTCGCGGCCGAGCGGCTTTTCCAGCACCACGCGCGAGGTGGCGGTGACCAGCTGGTTGGCTTTCAGGTTGTCGCAGATTTGCGAGAACAGGCTGGGCGGCGTGGCCAGGTAATATACCCGCACCAGGCTGGCGTCGGGACGCAGCGTTTCGGCCAGCGCCTTGTAACTGCCGGCGTCGGTGGCGTCGACGGAGAGATAGACGATGCGCTCGGAGAATTTCTTCCACGCTTCCGCCGTCACGGCCGGCGACTTGATGTGCGGCTTGGAATCCTTGTTGACGGTTTTCAGGAATTCTTCCTGCGACAAGGAATGGCGGCCGATGCAGATGATGCGGGCAGTGTCGGGAAGGTCTTTGGCGACGTCGCGCGCATACATTGCCGGTAGCAATTTACGCATCGCCAAGTCGCCGCTGCCGCCGAATATAACCAGGTCAAAATCGTTAAGAGCCATATAAAAGTGTCGTCGCAAAAGTGAGCCGATGAAGGCGCGGTGGATCGGTGTGTCGCCGGGCTGACGGCCGGAACGGCGGCCTGAAATCTTTGTGTAAATTTACTACGTAGATGCGGCGAATGCAAGAAATTTTACTACATATGCCATATTGAAAACCTGCCATCGGAGCCGCTGCCGGTCACGCTGCCGGTCTTGTCTGCGTTTGTGCCAATTCATTATATGCCGATCTAAAAACGTGCAGCGGTCGCTTGACCCAGTCTCCTTTGTTGTAAACGACACCCGCGGAGCTATCGCGGCTGGCGCCCTGTCGGTATAAAAACGTCAGACCGCCTCAACACAATTGCAAAAAAGATTTTTTCGGTCTATAACACTACAGCAACTTTCGTC
>DASYLQ010000042.1:0-15481 GCA_036009485.1 Janthinobacterium sp. | reverse complement strand
TGGCCGGCATCCACCTGGCGCAGCTGACAGAGCCCGGCCAGGCCAGGCTGGAAGTGTGGCTGGCGCCGGCGCGCCATTGGCTGCCGGTGCAGCTGCGCGTCACCGAAGCCGACGGCAGCGTATTGACCCAGACGGTCACGGCGATCAGCGAGCGCTGAACGCCCTGCTTACCCCAGCCTGGCGGCGTGTTCGCGGGTGGCGTGGAAGGTCAGCTTCGGCCAGCGCTCTTCGGTCAGGCGCAGGTTGACGCCGGACGTCGCCAGATAGGCCATGTTGCCGGCCGCATCGTAGGCGACGTTGTGGCCCAGGGAAGCCTCGAAATCCTGCAAGGCCTTCTTGTCGTCGCTGCTGACCCAGCGCGCGCTGCTGATGCTGGTGCCTTCGAACACGGCGTCGACGCCGTACTCGTTCATCAGGCGGCTGGCGACCACCTCGAACTGCAGCACGCCGACCGCGCCCAAGACCAGTTCGCCGCCCTGGACCGGCTTGAAGACCTGCACCGCGCCCTCCTCGCCCAACTGCTGCAAGCCCTTGTGCAATTGCTTGATCTTGAGCGGATTGCGGATCCGCACCGAGCGGAAGAAATCCGGCGCGAAGTAAGGGATGCCGGTAAATTGCAGCATCTCGCCCTCGGAAAAGCTGTCGCCGATCTGCATGTTGCCGTGGTTCGGCAAGCCGATGATATCGCCGGCGTAGGCTTCCTCGACCTGCTCGCGCGAGGAGGCCATGAAAGTCACCACGTTGGAGACCTTGATCTCGCGCCCGAGGCGCAAATGCTTGACCTTCATGCCGCGTTCGAAACGCCCGGAGCAGACGCGCAAAAAGGCGATGCGGTCGCGGTGGGCCGGGTCCATATTCGCCTGGATCTTGAAGACGAAGCCGGAAAACGGCAGCTCGGCCGGCGCCACCGCGCGCACCGTGGCGTCGCGCGCGCGCGGGGCCGGAGCCCAGTCGACCAGGGCCGACAGGATCTCGCGCACGCCGAAGTTGTTGATCGCCGAACCGAAGAAGACCGGCGTCTGCACGCCCGCCAGGAATTCATCCAGGTCGAAGGGATGCGAGGCGCCGTGCACCAGTTCCACCTCCATCTTCAGCTGCTCGATCTCGAGCGGGAACATCTCGGACAGGCGCGGGTTGTCGATCCCCTTCACCACTTCGAAGGTCTGGTCGGCCTTTTCGTCGCCGGCCTTGAACAGCATGATCTCGTCGCGCAGCAGGTGGTACACGCCGCGGAAGTTCTTGCCCATGCCGATAGGCCAGGTCACCGGGGCGCACTGGATCTTCAGCACCGATTCCAGTTCGTCGAGCAGTTCCAGCGGATCGCGCGTTTCGCGGTCCATCTTGTTCATGAAGGTGACGATGGGCGTGTTGCGCATGCGGCAGACGGCCAGCAGCTTGATGGTCTGCGCCTCGACGCCCTTGGCGGCGTCGATCACCATCAGGGCCGAGTCGACCGCCGTCAGCACGCGGTAGGTATCTTCCGAAAAGTCCTGGTGGCCCGGGGTGTCGAGCAAGTTGATGACGTGGCCGCGGTGCTCGAACTGCATCACCGAGGAGGCCACGGAAATGCCGCGCTGCTTCTCGATCTCCATCCAGTCGGAGGTGGCGTGGCGGCCGCTCTTGCGCGCCTTGACGGTGCCGGCCAGCTGGATCGCGCCGGAGAACAGCAGCAGCTTTTCGGTCAGCGTGGTCTTGCCGGCGTCCGGATGGGAGATGATGCCGAAGGTGCGGCGGCGCTGCACCTCGCGGGCAATCGCCGCCGGCGCCTTGGCGGCGCTGGCGGCGACGGCGACGTCGCCGTTTTCCGGGGTGGATTCGGGTGTGCTGGATTCGGTATCGTTGACCATATTCGCGACCATGACATGGCCCTCGCAAAAAACCCTCGATTTTACCGATTTACCGGCCTGTCGTGTGAACTGATTACGCGCCGGGCAACAGGCCCGCCCGAGTCTTGGTTATTGGCCCTAGAGTCCGTTTCAAAATGGGCGCGGCCAGGCGCAGCGGCGAAGGCAGTACCTTAGTTATTGTTCATGTTCACCCGGCGCCAGCCGACCTTGTGCGCCTGGATGTTGTTCGGCGACGCCACGGAAATCGTCTGCGTGCTGCCATTCGCCTGGGTCGCGATCAGCTTGGTCTCGCCATCGGGCAGGCTGACGATGATGAAGCCCACCGCCGCCGAGGTGTTCGACAGGGTCTGGCCCACCACGTAATAGTTGGTGCCGTTGCTGGTGACGGTATTGCTCGACTTGACGAAACTGCCGCTGCAGGCATCGAACTGATAGACATTGCTGGTCCCGCCCACCGAGCAGGTCGAGGCCGAACTCGGGATATTCGTGACCACGTTGACGCCGCCGCTGACGATGGTCGGGTCCAGGTTCATGCGCTCGCCCGGGTTCAGCGACCAGTCCACATACCAGCCATCCTTGGTCGACAGGTCCACCGGATTATTCGTCACCGTATAGGTGCTGGTATTCGAGGCGCTGCCGACCAGGCTCAGGGTTTGCTGCACCACGTTGCCGCCATGTATGTTGACGATGCTCGTACCGCTGTCTTTCAAGCCGTACAGGCTTTGCACGTCGGTGTCGCTGACGTCGGGCACATCGAGCAGGCGGCCGGTGCCGACCACCACCACCCGCTGTATTGTTGCCGGCAGCGCCGTGCCGTCCGCCGCCACCGGGTTGACCATGCAGGTGGTCACGTCAGGCCGCGTGGTGATCGGCTGCGTCGTGCTGGCATTACCCATCAACAATGCGCTGGGGTTGGCGGTGGTCAAATCAAAACGCCACAATTGGCCCTGGTTGTCGCCGCCATAGACGTAGGTGGTGACCGGATCGGTTTGCGGATTCAGGCTGATGGCGGTGATCTTGGCCAGGCCGGACGGCGTTGTGGTATTGCCGGAACCGGTGCCGATCTTTTCCAGCACCGCGCCCGTGGCGACATCGACGATGTACAGGTAACCCTGGCCGCCGCCTGCGGCGACGCCGGAAGTGCCGGGGATATTGTTATAACCGGAAGTCAGGTAGACCGCCCAATGGCCATTCCACATGCCGAATTGCGGATTGCCGAAGGTCAGGCCGAGATCATCGTCATGAAGGCTGCAGATGCTGCTGTCGGCGCAAAATTCCCACAGCGGCAAGGGATTGGCCGGGTCGGTCACGTCGAGCGCGTAATAACCGCGTCCGCCGGCATTCAGGCCGGCAACCAGCACCGTCTTCCAGACGCCGTTGATCTGCACATCGCCCAGTTCCGGCGAACCGTCGGTGGTGAACTGGTGATTGGTGGCATACGTAGTGCTTGCCTGCGCATACAGCTTCGCCATGGTAATGCGCGGGGCGTAGCCCCACAATTCGTTGCCGCCGGTCGCGTCGCCGGCGGCATTGAAGGCGTGCAGCATGCCGTCGTTGGCCGCGGTGAAGACGACGGGAGCGCGCGCCGCCTGGGCCGTCTTGTAATCGGCATAACCGGCCAGCGTGTAGGACTTGCGCGGGTCGCGCAGATAGGCGGGCTGGGACGAGACTATGTCGCCCAGAACGGCGACGACGCCGGGCGAGCTGCCCGCCGCCGGCGTCACGCCATAGGCGCGATAAATGGCATTGTTGGCGTATTGCTGCTGGCCGCGCAACCAGTTCACCATATTCGCGCCACTGTTGGCCACGGTGCGGTCGGATGCCGACAACATCGTGCATTGGGACAGGGCAAGCGTCACGCACTTGTTGCTGAACCAGGCCTGTTCGGTCGCCGTCATCGTGCTGAACAGGAAATATTTCATGGCTGGCGCGGCGGCGCTGGTGTCGAGCATGTAAATGGTGCGGCTGTCGCTTGCCGCACTCACCATCGGCGCCAGCTTTTGCGAACTGATCCACACTGGCGTGGTACCGACGCTGCCGGTGACGGGATCGATTTTTTTATCCGTCAGTTCGCCGTACCAACTGACGGTGGTGAAGGTGTCGGAAAAGATGTCGTTGTCTTCCTGCGAAATATTCGGCGTCGAGGTGGCCGCCGCCGCCGCCGCGCCCGTGGTTTGCTGCAGCTTGGTAATGGCCGCGCTCAAGCCCGCCACTACCTGGTTCGGATCGGAAGCGCTGAAATACTTGCCATGGCCATTCACTGCGGCGTGCCACAAGTCATCCACCCTTTCCTGCACGGTGCTGGCGGTATTGGTGACGTCCGGGTCGGGCCAGACGTAGGCGCCATTGCTATTCCATGGGCAGCCGCTTGGCGTGCCGGAAATCAGGTTGTAAAAATCGCCGCCGACGATGGGGGCGGTATCGTAATTCTGTTCATAGTTCATGATCCCGTCCACGCCCAGGCCCAGCGTGAAGGTAGTCATGTGGAGATGGGTATTTTCGCCATTGGCGGCGCCCACCTGGCCGGCGACATTCATGTTCGGCTCCAGCACCGGGCGCAAGGACACCGTGCCCGTGTTCGAGCCGCCGTTATACCAATACAGCGAGACATCGGAAATCGAAGGCTGGCTCTGGGCGCGCGTATCCACGCAGCCCCCGGCCGTGGTACAGAAGCGCGCAGGATTGTTGACGTTGTCGTTGTTCAGCACATTGCTGGCCGAGCTGCCGTTCCAGTATCCGTCGGTGGTCAGGATCATGAAATTCTGCTGGCAAGGGTATTGCACCACTTCATTGCCCGCCGAGTAATTGTACGGCGACTGGTTAGCGTACATGCGTCCCACCGCATCCATCGCCGGACGGGTCGGCGTGGAACCGCTGGTGGTGACGTTATACAAGGTCGTGTACCAGGTGCTGCGCGCGGTGCCGGTGAAGTCGATCGGCTTGATGTCGATGGCGCCGTAGGTGCCGACCACCGAGAGCCGGGCCAAACCGACGCGGTAGCTGCCGGTCAGCGGCGCGAAGGCGACGCCGATCGAGCTCTTCATCATTTGCAGGCGCGTCTTGTAATACGCATACCAGTTGGCGAAGTTGGTCATTTCCTCGGCATAGGTGCACGTGCCGGCCGTCGTCACGCAATCGCTGCGGTTGCTCGAAATCGGATAGGCATTGCGGCCAGGAACGATATCGGTGCGCGCAAAGGTGGTGGCGGCGGTGCTGCCGCCGGTGATCGGCGTGGTGACGATGGGAATCGTATCCTTGCCGATCACATAACCGGCGCCGTTGACGCTGCTGAAGCTCAGGCCGCTCGGCGTGATCGCGCCGGTCGATACTGCCAGTCCGTTGGACCTGGCGTTGGTATCGACCAGGCAGACGGTGGCGCTGCTCTTGCTGGCGCACAGCGGCGTGACGGTATTACCTCCGATATAAGCCTTGACATAGGAAAGCACGGCGGCGCTGTTGATGGCGCTGACGATGCCGCTGGCCGCCGTCGCCGCCGAGGCGCGCTTGGCAAAGACAATGTTCTGCGCCAGGGTGGTGCCGTTATAGGTGACGCTGGCCAGGGTCGAGCTTGAATTACTGTTGCCGGTGCCGCTGACCGTGATCAGCGCGGTCGACGGCGGCGCCGCCGGCACCTGGGTCGTGGCGACGCTGGTGGCGGCCGCCGCCAGGGTCCAGCCATTGCGCGAGCCATCCGCCAATACCGTGCATTGGCTGGCCGACTTGGTGCTGCCGGTGCACGTCACCGGAAACACCGCAACGACATTGTCGCCGCTCAGGTTGATGCCATACGTCGAACAGGCGGCCACCGTGGACTGGCCGAACGGCGTCCTCACGCAAGCCCAGTACTGCGTGGTTTGACCGGTCAGGAATTGGCCGATGATGGACGCCGCCAGCGCGCTGGCCAGGGTTTGCTGTTTAAGCGCGGTATCGGTGCCGCTGCCCGCGGTCTGGGCGCCATTCGTCAGGGTGATGGCGGTACCGCTCAGGTTGGTCAGCGTGACGCCGGTGATTTGCAGCGAAGACGGGGTGACCGAGGCGCCGATGGCGATCGTGCCGAAGGCGACGACGCTGGCGACCGGGGAGGCGTATTTCGGATAAACATAGTTGGCAACGCGCTTGCCCTGGCACGAGGTCAGCGCCGTGGTGGTGCACCAGAGTACCTTGGCCGGCACAGGAAAGCCGCTCGGCGCCACCGCCCCGACCGCGGTCGAGACGCAATTCGTCATCTTGCTGTCGCTGCAATACAGAGCCACGCCTATCGTGTAGTAATACGGATTGCCCGTAATGGCCACGGGGCTGCGGTAGGTGGAGTCTGGAAACGAATACGACGAGGTATTGAACATGCAGGAGGTGCCGGTCGACGAGGTGCACCATTTCAAATCGGGAAAGCCGCTGACCAGGTTGCTGCCGCTGGAAATGGTATTACCGAACATATCGTTCTTGTGCGCGCCGAAACCGTCGCCGGTGACCGAGGTCCAATTGACGGTATTGGCTGCCGTCATGCTGGGGTAATAAGTGCCGTCCGCCATGACCGGCGGCGCATACTGGATGGCCGGGTTGTAATACTGCTTGTTGAAATCCGGGCTCATGAAAGGTGGATAGCCCACCGTGCAAGACGTCACCCCGTTGGCCAGGGTAGCGCCGGTACGGCACAGGTTGTCGTTCACATAATCGGGCGTATACGCCTGGTCCATCGAGCCGGAATTATCGAACAGCAGCATCAGGTTCGGTTTGACCGAGCCGGTGCCATTGATGTTCAGCAAGGGCACCTGGGCGATATTGGTGGCGGCGGCGCCGGCCTGGCCAGGCAGCGCCAGGGCCAGCAGCAGGCATATGAGCGCGCCTGCCGGGGCGGGAAATTTCATCTTCATTTCTATTCCTATCGATTCGCGGGCGCCGCCATCAGGCGCCGATCATGACTACCATCTGGTTCAGCACATTGCCGCCGCGCGGACCGCGGATCCTGGCCGTGATGATGTAGTGGATTTGCAGCGAGCCGTTCAGCTGCTGGCTGTCGGACGCCAGGCTGTCGCCGACCGCCACGCTATTGTTCAGGGTCGAGGTATTGGCGGCGGTTTGCATGCAATGGTTGGCCGGGGTGGGCTGATTGTAGGCACCGGCCAGTTCACACATGCGGTGGATGACATATTCGACGACATTGCCGTTGGCATCAGTAAACGAGGCCGGACTCGCGCCCCAGAATGCCTGGTCGGATGGTTTCTGCGTCGTATCGAACGAGGCGTAATACACCGGACCGGAATCGGCGTTCAGTTGCGCCTTGTTGTTGGCGGCGGCCTGTTGCAACCAGTCGAAGCCCGTCATCAAGCCGCCGTCGGCGGCCCTGGACAGGCTGGAATCATAGGCCAGGTTGGTGGCCGCCAGCGTGCTCGAGGTACTCGAGCGCAAGAGGTACAGGCTGCCGATCAGCATCACGGCCAGCATGATCAGCATCACCGGCAGGGCCACCCCGCGCGCTTTCCTTGTCATGAGCTTCATTCCGATGGCCTCCAGCCGGCGTTACGAATCGGCACGATGGTTTCAAATACCCGGTAGTGGTAGCAGGTCCAGTCGATCGGGTCGCCGGCCACACTGACCGTCGGCGTCACGGGCACCGCCGCCACGCCGGACGGCTCATTGGCGCCGAAGACGACCGGCGCGACCGTGGTGGCGCTGCACACGCCGTTGTTCGGCTTTTCCGGGTTCTTGCTGCGCGCAATGACGGCGATGCGCAAGGCGGCGATGCGCTGGTAATCGCCGGCGCCGCCGATGACCCCGTCGCCGTCGGCATCCATCATGCCCTTCGACCAGGCCGACACCACCAGGCCGCTGGCAGGCGTAAAGGCGGCCCCGGCCCGGGTATCGAAGCCATATTGCGCCTTGATCGAAACGATGTTGTCGGCCACGGTGGCCGGCCCGGCGGCGGCGCCGGGCAAGTCGGTGGCTTGCAACTGCAGAAAACCGTTTTGCACCGACCAGGCATGAAACGCCAGGCTTTTTCCACTCCCCAGGTTGAAGATCCGGGTTTGCCCGCCGGTATAGGACATCAAGCCGGCGGCCGCATTGAAACGGCTATTGTCGCCGCTGCCGGCGGCGATCGGCAGCGTGGTGTTGGTGGTCCCGTTCGGGACGTCCGATAATTGAGCGACGGAACAATTGCCGCCCGGCGTTTCCGGCGCAACCACGAGCACGTCGCCGGCCGAAAAACCATAGGCATCACGGTCGACGGTCAGACTGGGCAGGCTGGGCTGGGACGTAGCGGTCAGGCGCAAATTACCGGTGCCGCTCATCGAACTGCCGGAATACAGATAGATCGTGTCCGGCAAGGCGTCGCTCGCCGAGACGATGACCGCCGCCACCAGCGGCGTGACCGCGGCGCCGGCCGGGCCGGGCACGGAAGCCAGCTGGAAGCCAGTGCCATTGTTGTCCGAAAAATTGGTATTGCAACCGTTGATCAGGGGATCGTTCAATCCCCAGCCCGCCTGGCCGGCATCCTTGGTGATGGAAAACAGTGCCAGCATGCCGTTTTGCATGGAATCGGAACCGCCGACGGCGGCATTCTTGTTTTGCTCGGCATTGACGACCAGCTTGGTGGCGAACATGATCGCCAACAAGCCGACGACCACGCTGACCATCAGTTCGACCAGGGAAAAACCGCGCCGGGAGCGAAGGGAAAAGAGCGTCTTCATAAGGATTGCGCCAGATAGGCGGTGACGCGATGGACGTTGCCGGCGTCGCCGCCCTTGCGCTGCCAGCTGATTGCGATATCCACCTGGGTGCGGGTGCTGCCGGCCGGCGGCGCCGTGACGGCGACCTTGATCCCGGCATTCGGGATCGCGGCGAGCGTTTCGGCATACCAGTTTTGCAGCTGCGGACTGGTGGGCGCCACGCCCGTATTGATGGCGTAAGCGGCCAGATTGGCCTGGTCGTTGGCCATCAGGCCCAGCAGCTTTTCGGTGGCGATGGTGGCTTCGGAACGCTGGCCGGCATCGTTCAGGGCCGAATACGCGCGGGCCTGCAGGCCGATGGTGCCAAGCAGGCCGATGGCGAGGATCAGGATCGCCAGCAAGGCTTCCAGCAAGGCGACGCCGCTTTGATGTTTTTTCATGGGGGGCAGGCCCTGGAATCGTGGGTGACGGCGCCGGCGCCGACGGAAGGGTCGCATTTGATGGCATTGCCGGCCAGCGTGATGGCGACGGCCGAGGCGTGCAAGACGCTGGCATAGGCTGCCGCGGGATCGAAACGGATCTGCGCCAGGGGTGTCGATGGGGACGTCGATGCGGTCGGCGCCACCCAGCCCAGCGAATTGAAATACACACTGGTGCTGCCCTGCGGGCTCAATGTCGGCTGCAATACTTCGGCGGTCGGCAAACCGCTGGCCGAGCGGAACACCGATTTGTAGCCGGTCGCGCCTTCGGGATCGTCGGCGGCGGCGGCGGTGGTGCTCGACCAGTTGCCGGTCGAGTCATCGCATATCAGGCCGTTCGAGGGAAAACAGATGTCGACCTGCCAATCCAGTTGGCTATTGACGACGTTCGGCGACAGCACGAAACGGCTGTAGGCGTTATGCGTCAACGCCTGCTGGCGCGCCGTCCTGATCCCTTCGGCATACAGTTCGGTGGCCGAGGCGGCCTTGTTGGCCAGCGTCCAGGTGCTCATCGCCGGCACGCCGATCGCCAGCAGGATGCTGAAGATGGCCAGCGTGACCAGGGCTTCGATCAGCGTGAAGCCGCCCTGCCCCGGCTCGCGGCACTGTCCTATTGGACGCATGAGCCATCCTTGTGATTGGTCCAGCAAGTGTTGGGATTGGGCACAGTCCAGCCGGCGGGCAAAGGTCCGCTCGAGCGGGTACCGCTCTGATCGATACTGAAATTAAAACCGGCAACATTGCCGATGCCGGTGGCGGTGATCGTATAAGTCGATGCCGTCAAGTTGCTCAGCACATAGGTGAAGTTGGGACTGGCGGGCGCCACCATATTGGCATAGCTGCGGTCGTTGGCCCAGACTTGCTCGGCAGCCGGCTGCGCCCCCGCCAAGGCGGTAAACGCCTCGGTCAGCCGGCTGCGCGTCACATAATCGCCGTACGCCGGCAAGGCCACCGCCGTCAGGATGCCGACGATGGCGATGGTGACCAAGAGTTCGATCAGCGTAAAGCCGTTTTTGCGGTGTTTCATTATTTATGCTCCCGAGTCCGGTGTACCCCGCGCCTGCCGCAAAGGGAAATAGAAAATGCTTTCGATTATAGTAAGCCGGCAAGCTTTCATTTCCCTGAGGAAATGCTGACAAATTCCTGACAGCGTGGATTTATTTGCACATCGGGAAGCGGCGGCGCCGGCGCCGCTCAGCGGCAGGGATCAGGCGGGGATCAGACGGGAAAGCGTACCGAAAACACGGCGCCCTGTCCGCTGGCCGGCGCATCGACGCCGATCGCGGCGCCATGGGCGCTGGCGATGTCGCGCACGATGGCAAGGCCGAGACCGCTGCCGGTGGTCTTGTCGTCGAGGCGGACAAAACGGTTGAACACCAGTTCGCGCTTGGCCGGCGGAATGCCGGGCCCGGAATCCTCGACGGCCAACACTCCCGCCTGGCCATCCGGAAAACAACTGACGGTCACCACGCCATGCTCGGGCGTGTAGCGGATGGCGTTGTCGATCAGATTGTCGATCAAATCGCGCAACAGGAAGCGGTCGCCGGTGACGCCGGTGGCGGCCAGGTCGAAACCGAGGTCGATGGATTTTTTCGCCGCTTCCTCGACAAAATGCTGGATGGCCTCCTCTACCAGCTTGTCGAGCTGCAGCGCTTCCAGGCGGGCTTTTTCAAAATGGCTGGGCTCGGCGCGGGCCAGCGCCAGCAATTGATTGGTCTGGCGGATCATGCGCTCGGTCGACGACAGCATCAGGCGGATCGAATACGCCGTCTCGGCCTCGCCCTGGTGGCGCTTTTCCAGCCATTCGAGTTGAGTCTGCAAGCCGGCCAGCGGCGTGCGCAATTGATGCGCCACATTGGCCAGGAAATCGTGCTGCGCCCTGGCGCCGGCGCGCACCTTGTCCAGCAAGCCATTGAAGGCGCCCACCACCGGTTCCAGTTCATAGGGCACGTCGCCGCTGGCAATCGGCGACAGGTCGGCCGCCAGGTCGTCGCCGCCGCGCCCGTTCAAATCGGCGCGCATGCGGTTCAAGGGCAGCAAGCCATTGGTCACCGAAAACCAGATCATGCCGACCGAGGCCAGCGTAAACACGGTTTCCAGCAGCATCAGCGCGCGCAAGATGGCGGAACGGATCTGGCGCCGCTTGCGCAGGGTTTTCGCCACGCCGATATCCACCGTCTGGCCGCCCGCCTCAGCGCGCAAGGCGACGATGCGCACCGCTTCGCCGCGTACGGCGCCGTCGTAGGCCAGCGGCGTCTTCAGGACGGCGGTGCGGCGCAGCGGCGGGAAATCGGCGTCGCCGGCCAGCACGCGGCCGGCGCCGTCGCGCACGACGAAATAGATGGCGTCGGCCTGATCGGCGCGCAGCACCTGCTCGGCCTGGCGCGGCAAATCGATGCGCACACTGCCCGACCCCGCGCTCAGGCGCGCGCTGAGGGCGCCGGCGGCGTCCTGCAAACCCTGGTCGAACGCGGTCTGGGCCGGCACCCAGGCCAGTACATAGGTCAGCGCGCCGCCGGCCAGGTTGATCAGCAGGACGGGGCCGATCAGCCACTTCAGCAGGCGCAGGCGGATGCTAGGCATGGTTTTGTTCCAGCATATAGCCGAAACCGCGGATGGTGCGGATGCTGATGCCGGCATCGCCGATTTTCAGGCGCAGCCGCGAAATATAGACTTCGACGGCGTTCAGCGTCACTTCTTCGCCCCACGGCAGGATGGCGTCGATGATCTGCTGCTTCGACACCACCCGCGAACCGTGCTGCAGCAGGTATTCCAGCACCGCCCATTCGCGCACCGACAGTTCGATCAGGCGTTCGCCGACGCGGGCGCGCTTGCTGTCGGTATCCAGGCTGAGCTCGCCCAACGCCAGCAGCGCCGGCTTCGGCGTATTGCGCCGCACCAGCGCTTTTAGCCGCGCCACCAGTTCGGCCGTGGCGAAAGGCTTGACCAGGTAATCGTCGGCGCCCAGTTCCAGGCCGCGCACGCGGTCTTCGATGGCGTCGCGCGCCGTCAGCAAGAGCACCGGGATGTTGCTGCCGCGCGCGCGCAGGCGCCGCACCACTTCGAAGCCGTCGATGCCGGGCAGGCCGATGTCGAGCACGACCACGGCGACTTCGCTGCGCTGCAGTACCGAGTCGGCCTGGCTGCCGTTGTTGACCACGTCGACCGCCATGCCGTGGCCGGTCAGGATGCGCGTCAAGCCATCGGCCAGGACGGCGTCGTCTTCCACCAGTAATACGTGCATGCTTGAGGGTTGTTGGTTGCGGGAGCTTGCGCATTATGCGGCATTTCCCTGCGCCAAACAAATCGCCGCTTGGCAGGCGCAAGCACTAAATCGCCAATCTGGTCTGCACGAATTTTTTCCACAGCTTGCGCAGTTTCCTGTCGTCGCCGTCGATGCGCGAGGCCAGGTAGCCGCGCAGGAAGGCGACAGGCGTGTCCAGATGCGCCTGTCCTTCGGGCAACTGGCGCAGCAGGCGCTCGGCGACGGCGGCGTCATTGCGCCAGCCCAGCTCGTCCTGCAAGGTCGCCAGCGCCTTGATATATGGGCGCACTTTTTTGCCTGGGTAGAGAGACTGGAAAAATTCAGTGGCGTAACGGCTTTTCTTGGCGGCGATGCGCACGCGGTGGCGCGCCTCCGGCCCGGCGCCACGCAATTTCTTGCCGCGCTTGAGCAAACGGCGCTGGCCGGCGGCCAGCAAGCCGCGCGCCAGTTCCGGCACCGCCGCATCGATCCGCCTGCATTCCGCCGCGGCCATGCCCTCGCGCCAGCCGCGGCCCTGCAACCAGCGCGTCAGGCTCAGGACCAGCCGGGCATAGCGCGGCGAGGTGACGGCCGCCGCGGCGATGGCGTGCATGTCATCGGTCTTGCGGCGGGCCGCCTGCTGCAAGGCAGCATAGGCAGCTTGGTCTTGCAGGGCGGCAGCCAGCTTGGGCAGGGTCGCGCCGGCCAGCACATCCCAGTCGCGCGCCGGCCCCAGTTGCTCACCCAGCCAGTCGATTTCCTCCTGCAAATGCGCGGGCAAGGGCAGCAAGTCCTTGAACTGGCCGAATGCGGAACGCAGGCGGCGCAAGCCGACGCGCATCTGGTGCAGGCTTTCGACATCCTGCGCCTGCACCAGCCCCGCTTCGTTGGCCTGGATTTGCGCCAGACAATTCGCCGCGATGGCCTGGAATACTTGCTCGACCGTCATACGGCGCGACAGCTTCAGGGCGCTTGCCTTGACGGCCGACGGCGGCGCCGGCGCGAACAGCGCATAGCCGCGCTCGGCCTTGCTGACGTTGCCGACCTGAAGCGGAATATCCTGCAACAGCGCCAGCGCGAAATCGAACAGGTGCAGCGCATTGCCCGACTTCAGCTCCATCTCGATTTCGCTGACCGCGACCTGTTTGTCGCCGCTGCGGATGTCGCCCTGGTCGAGCACGAATTCGACTTCATCGCCCTGCGGCAAACGCAATTCCCATACGGTGCGGCTGACCTGGGTGGTGAATACCGGCTGCAGCCGCTGGCGCAATTGAGCCGCATGCAGGATGCCGCGCCATGCGCTCTTGCGGTCGATCTGGGCGCGCAGCGCATCCAGGTCGGGCTCCGGACTGTCGAGCCGGGATTCCCACTCATGCCGGCTGTGCAGGCCGGCCGCGACGCCGCCGCCGGCCTTCAGGGTTTGCACCCAGCCCCGTTCCAGGCTGCGTACCCGCAAGCCGGCCCCGCTGTGGCGCAATTGCAGTTCGGGCGTGTCCAGATAGGTGTCGCACATGCTTTGCTCGTGCGGCTCCGACAAGGCGTATTGCCGCAGCAAGGGATGGGCGTGCAGCGCCGGCGCATGGTCTGGCGCCAGGAGCAATTTCAGTTCGACTTCCATGATGAGCCATCCTTGTTTATAAGCGCTGGCTAAAACGGTATTGTGAAGCAGCGACCCGCGCCGATCAAGCCACGCTTTGTCGAGGTCTTAAAATTCGGAGTGAAGGCGCAGTCCGTAGATCGACACCGGGCCGCGGTCGCGGTTATAGGCGGGATTGGCGACATGCTGGTAATCGAAGGCGACGTTGAGGTAGCGTCCCAGTTGCAGAGAATAATAAGTCTCAAAGATTTGCTCGCTGCCGTAATTGAGGCCCCCGTCGCCGATCAGGATGCCGATGCCGCCGGCGGCAAAATACGCTTGCGCCGCGCCGGACAAGCCGTTGACGACGGCCGCAACACCCAGGGTATCGTCCTTGCGCCCCCACCTGCCGCCTTTCAGCGACAGGCCGGCGGACAGTGACTTATTGATTTCAGTGAATTCGTAGGCTTCCATCGCGCCGTCGTTGACGCTGGCGCGCAGGAAGGCGCCAACATCGGCAGCCAGTTCCTGTTCGATATTCAGGGCGAATCCGGGCCGGGAGGCCTCGCGCCGCACCAGTGCGGTGTCCGGCGCGCCGCCGCTGTCCAGGCCGAGTTGCACGGCGTCGCGGTAACGGCCCATGGGCGCGCGATTGACGAAGGCCAGCAGCTTGATCTTGCCCGGATGGCCGAACCAGTCGTGGCGCGCCTCGCCTTCGACCACCAGCGAATACTGCTTGAAATTGATGCCGGTGATTTTGCCGTTCGGTGCAGGCGACAGTTGGAAGTAGCCGCCGCGCAAGGTCCAACTATCCTGTTTCCACTCAGCCGCGGCGCCATACGTAAAGCCCCAGGCGTCGGCGGCATAATCGAAGGCGCCGGCGTCTATCGTGGCCCAGTTCATGAAATCGGCGCGCGGGTCGTGCGCATAGGTATTCGTGTCGAAGATATCGGTCACGGAAAATTTGCCCAGCGTGAAAGTCAGATTGTCGGCGGCGCGCATCCCGCCGAGCTGGTTGGCCATCCCCGCCACCTGCTCGCGGGCGCCGCCGAGCGGGATCACCTGGCGGATGAAAATCCGCGGCAGCCGCAGATACGGCGCGTTGGCGCCTATCTTGTAGGCCTCGCCGCTGGAAAAGCCGGCCAGGCCGACGGTGTCGCTCAAGCCGAAGCCCTGATCGATCTCGGGATTGAGCCAGAGTTCCGCGCCGGGCCACAGACGCACGCCGCCATACAGCGTCAGGTCGGTGGTTTCATCGGTGCGGCCGTGCGCATCCAGGCTGTTGCTGCCGCTGTAAAGCGAGCGAAAACCGGGATGGCGCTGGCTCAGGTTGGTGAATTGTCCATGCAGCGCCCACGACTCGTCGGCGCCGTCCTGGGCCGTATCGGCGGCCAGCGGATCGGGCGGATTGTTTTGTTCCTGGGCGGCGGCGACAGTTGCCGTAACAAGGGCTGGCATGACTAGAAGCAGTTTCACGGCTGCGAATATTATTTTTCTCATTTTCACTGTGATGAAGTAAAGATTCACCCGTGACAAAGGTGCCATGCCTCGGTGACCTCAGGATGACATGGCGGCCTGCGCTGCGGGCTCCTTGGATTATCCCATGGACAATGGCGTTGCATGCATATAAATGCTCTTATGAAATTTAAATACATTAAAGGAAATAATTT
>DASYLQ010000041.1:0-10289 GCA_036009485.1 Janthinobacterium sp. | reverse complement strand
AGCGCTTTGCCAGCTTTAAATTTCGGGACTTTTGCGGCGGCAATGGTGATCGCTTCTTTGGTACGTGGATTCAGGCCGGTACGCTCGGCGCGCTCGCTCACCGAAAAGGTGCCGAAACCCACCAGCGTCACGCTGTCATTCTTTTTCAGCGTGTCCGTTACAGCATCGATCACCGCGTCGAGTGCGCGTGCAGCAGATGCTTTCGAGATGTCGGCATCCAGAGCAATTTTGGCGATCAAATCAGTTTTATTCACTATCATCCCCGTTACAAATGGTTTATATCGTTTGTCGCTGCCCGCTTCGTCGTGGGTCGCCGGCATTTGCGCGACGGAAAAAATTACGCAGCGCGTATTAAACAAGCCGCACTCTGTTGTGTCAAGCGCTTTGGCTTGCTTTCGGCCGCCATCGACAGCGCCCGCATAAAAAAACAAGCGCCTCGAGGGCGCTTGTTCGGGTGCGGCGAAGGAAAACCGAGGCTTAGTGCTTGACCACTTCGCCCTGGCCGTCGGGCTTGCCGGCAACCGCCGCCACGGCATCGACCGGAGCGACTTCGACCAGCGCCACCGGCTGAGTTTCAAGCGCGATTTCCAGGACCTTGTCGATCCAGCGCACCGGCACGATTTCCAGCTTGTTTTTGACGTTGTCGGGGATCTCGGCCAGGTCCTTGACGTTTTGCTCGGGGATCAGCACGGTCTTGATGCCGCCGCGCTGGGCCGCCAGCAGTTTTTCCTTCAGGCCGCCGATCGGCAGCACTTCGCCGCGCAGCGTGATCTCACCCGTCATCGCCACGTCGGCGCGGACCGGAATGCCGGTGAAGACCGAGACCATCGCCAGCGTCATCGCCGCGCCGGCCGAAGGTCCGTCTTTCGGCGTCGCGCCTTCCGGCACGTGGATATGGATGTCGCTCTTCTCGAACACCTCGGGCTTGATGCCAAGCCGGCTGGCGCGGCTGCGCACGACGGTGCGGGCAGCTTCGATCGACTCTTTCATCACGTCGCCCAGGGTGCCGGTGCGGATCACGTTGCCCTTGCCCGGCATCGTCACCGCCTCGATCGTCAGCAAGTCGCCGCCGACCTCGGTCCAGGCCAGGCCGCAGACCTGGCCGACCTGGTTTTCCTTTTCCGCGACGCCGAAGTCGTAACGGCGCACGCCGAGGAATTTATCCAGGTTTTTGGAGTTGACGACGACTTTCTTGTCCTGCTTTTTCAGCAGCAGCAACTTGACCACCTTGCGGCAGATCTTCGACACTTCGCGTTCCAGCGAACGGACGCCGGCTTCGCGGGTGTAGTAGCGGATGATGTCGCGTAGCGCCGACTCGGCCACCGTGATTTCTTCTTCCTTCAGACCGTTGTTCTTGATCTGTTTCGGCAGCAGGTAGCGCTGGGCGATGCTGGTTTTCTCGTCTTCGGTATAACCCGACAGGCGGATCACTTCCATCCGGTCCAGCAGCGCCGGTGGGATGTTGTACGAGTTCGAGGTCGCCACGAACATCACGTCGGACAGGTCGAAATCGACTTCGATGTAATGGTCGGAGAAGGTGTGGTTCTGTTCCGGATCCAGCACTTCCAGCAGGGCCGACGAGGGATCGCCGCGGAAGTCCGCACCCATCTTGTCGACTTCGTCCAGCAGGAACAGCGGATTGCGCACGCCGACCTTCGCCAGCGATTGCAGGATCTTGCCGGGCATCGAGCCGATGTAGGTGCGGCGATGGCCGCGGATCTCGGCTTCGTCGCGCACGCCGCCGAGCGCCATGCGCACGAACTTGCGGTTGGTGGCGCGCGCGATGGACTGGCCCAGCGAGGTTTTACCCACGCCCGGAGGACCGACGAAGCACAGGATAGGCGCCTTCAGCTTGTCGACGCGCTGCTGCACCGCGAGGTATTCGAGGATGCGTTCCTTGACCTTGTCCAGGCCATAGTGGTCGCCTTCCAGCACTTTCTCGGCGTTCGAGAGGTCGTTGTTGACCTTGGATTTTTTCTTCCACGGCAGGTTGACCAGGGTGTCGATATAGTTGCGCACGACCGTCGCTTCGGCCGACATCGGCGACATCAGCTTGAGTTTTTTCAGCTCGTTGGTGGCCTTGTCGAGGGCTTCTTTCGGCATCTTGGCGCTGGCGACTTTTTTCTCGAGCTCGTCGAGATCGGCGCCGTCTTCGCCCTCGCCCAGCTCCTTCTGGATCGCCTTGACCTGTTCGTTCAGGTAATACTCGCGCTGCGATTTTTCCATCTGGCGCTTGACGCGGCCGCGGATGCGTTTTTCAACTTGCAGGATGTCCAGTTCGCCTTCCAGCTGGCCGAGCAGGTGTTCGAGGCGCTTGGCGACGTTGAAGATTTCCAGGATGACTTGCTTTTGCTCGAGCTTCAGCGGCAGGTGGGCGGCGACGGTGTCGGCCAGGCGGCCGGCGTCGTCGATGCCGGACAGCGATGCCAGGATCTCGGGCGGAATCTTTTTATTCAGTTTGACATACTGGTCGAACTGCTGGACGATGGCGCGGCGCATCGCTTCGACTTCGGAATCGTCGCCCAGCTCGGATTCGAGCGGCGTCAGGTCGGCGATGAAGTGGGTGGGCGCATCGCTGATGTGGTTGATGCGGGCGCGCTGCGCGCCTTCGACCAGCACCTTGACGGTGCCGTCCGGCAGTTTCAGCATTTGCAGAATATTGGCGACGCAACCGATCTCGTAGATGTCGGAAGCGGACGGTTCGTCTTTAGCGGCGGCCTTTTGTGCGGCAAGCATGATGCTCTTGCCCTGCTCCATCGCAGCCTCAAGCGCCTTGATCGACTTTGGTCGACCAACGAACAGAGGTATCACCATATGCGGGAAAACTACAACGTCCCGCAGTGGCAATAACGGCAATTGAGTTTGCTCAGTTAATTTGGAAGTTGTCATGTCGTACCTTATAAAAAGCGTAGTTATGATGTTGGCGCTCGCTGCCAAAACACAAGACCGGCGCGTTGAAAATAATTCCAGAAAATAACAATACTTCGTTATTTGCTTAACACACACGGTTATTAAAATAACAGATTTATAAATACCCAATAAAAAAGCCACGCGCGACAGCGGTGCCGCGTGTGGCTTTTCGAGTGAAGCCTGCTATCTGTTATTGCTTTAAATTGTACCGCCTAGCATTAAGGATGCAAATCTCTTTTATGCATTTGTGTGGCCAATTTTCAGTTTTCCCCAGAAGCTTTTGCTTGCTCTTGGTAAATCAATAAAGGTTTCGCACCGCTTGTGATCGTATTTTCATCGATCACGACCTTGGTGACGTTTTGCTCATTCGGCAACTCATACATCACCTCCAGCAAAGCGTGCTCAAGGATCGAACGCAGGCCGCGCGCGCCGGTCTTGCGCGCCAGGGCTCTCTTGGCGATCGCATGCAAGGCGGCCGGACGGATTTCCAGTTCCGCCCCTTCCATCTCGAGCAATTTCGAGTATTGCTTGATCAGCGCGTTCTTTGGCTCGACCAGAATCTGGATCAGCGCCTCTTCCGTCAGTTCGCTCAGCGTGGCGACCACCGGCAGGCGGCCGACCAGCTCGGGGATCAGGCCGAACTTGATCAAGTCTTCCGGCTCGGCTTCCATCAGCACCTCGCTGGCGGAACGCTGGGCCTGGCTCTTGACCGTGGCCGAGAAGCCGATGCCGCTCTTTTCGGAACGGTTCGAAATGATCTTGGCCAGGCCGTCGAAGGCCCCGCCGCAGATGAACATGATGTTGGTGGTGTCGATCTGTACGAAATCCTGGTTCGGGTGCTTGCGCCCGCCCTGCGGCGGCACCGAGGCCATCGTACCTTCGATCAGCTTCAGCAAGGCTTGCTGCACGCCCTCGCCCGAGACGTCGCGGGTGATCGATGGATTGTCGGACTTGCGCGAAATCTTGTCGATCTCATCGATGTAAACGATGCCGCGTTGCGCCTTGTCCACATCGTAGTTGCAACTTTGCAAGAGTTTTTGGATGATGTTCTCGACATCCTCGCCGACATAACCGGCTTCGGTCAGGGTGGTCGCGTCGGCGATGACGAAAGGCACGTTCAACATGCGCGCCAGGGTCTGCGCCAGCAAGGTCTTGCCTGAACCGGTAGGGCCGACCAGCAGGATGTTACTCTTGGCCAGTTCGACGTCGTCTTTTTTGCCCAGGTGCTTCAGGCGCTTGTAATGGTTATAGACGGCCACCGACAGGATGCGCTTGGCCGTTTGCTGGCCGATCACATACTGGTTCAGCAATTCGGCGATTTCATGCGGCGTCGGCAAGTCCGACTTGGCGCCGGCGACCGACTCGATGCTCGAGGTTTCATCGCGGATGATGTCGTTGCACAAGTCGATGCATTCGTCGCAGATGAAAACGGACGGTCCGGCGATAAGCTTTTTCACCTCGTGCTGGCTCTTGCCGCAGAACGAGCAATACAAAAGTTTTTCGCCGCTAGAGGATTTTTTGTCTGACATGGGGCTGTTTGGGTTGGAATTGCATTAACAATATCGCCAAATCGGATGCTGGCCACTATGTGTGCATGGCAAATTCTACGCACAAGCTCCATGCTACCCGAAATAAAAAAGAAACGCCCGAACGTTATCGCGCCCGGGCGTTTTCTCGGCAATACCGGTTGGGACGCATCAAGCGCGGGAGGTCAACACTTTGTCGATCAATCCATACTCGGAAGCCTCGTCGGCCGACATGAAACGGTCGCGGTCGGTATCCTTGGCGATCTGTTCAATCGTCTGGCCGGTGCGTTCCGCCATGATGCCGTTCAGGCGGGTGCGCAGATACAGGATTTCGCGCGCCTGGATCTCGATGTCGGAAGCCATGCCTTGCGAGCCGCCCGACGGCTGGTGAATCATGATGCGCGAGTTCGGCAGCGAGAAACGCTTGCCTTTCGCGCCGGCCGCCAGCAAGAAGGCGCCCATCGAGGCCGCCATGCCGGTGCACAAGGTCGAGACGTCCGGCTTGATGAACTGCATCGTGTCGTAGATCGCCATGCCGGCCGACACCGAGCCGCCCGGCGAATTGATGTAGAGGGAAATATCCTTGTCCGGATTTTCGCTTTCCAGGAACAGCAACTGGGCGACGATCAGGTTCGCCATCTGGTCGTTGACGGGGCCGACCATGAAAATCACGCGCTCTTTCAGCAAGCGCGAGTAGATGTCATAGGAGCGCTCGCCGCGGCCGCTCTGCTCCACCACCATCGGCACCAGACCGAGCATTTCTGTGTCCAGCGCAGGGTTACGGTTCATTCCAGTCATTCCATTTCCTTGTAAAAGGCACGCCTTAAAACAGAAGGCAGGGCAAACGCCCTGCCGACTGGATTACGCTTGTGCGTTACTGCCCATCAACTCATCGAAGGCAACCGCTTTCGACGTCACCTTTGACAGACCCAAGACATAGTTAACGACGTTTTCTTCCAATACAAGGGCTTCGACTTCACCCAGGCGGCGGCGGTCGCTGTAATAGTACTTCAGCACTTCGCGCGGATCTTCGTAGCTCTGCGCAAAATCTTCGACCTGCGCCTTGACTTGCTCAGGCGTGGCTTGCAGCTTGTTGTCGCCGACCAACTGCGACAGGATCAGGCCCAGGCGTACGCGGCGCTCGGCTTTTTCAGCGAACAGTTCAGGCGGGAATGGCACGTCCTTGACGTTCATGCCGCGCTGCGCCATGTCCTGGCGGGTCATTTCAGCCAGGCGCTCGGTATCTTGCGAGACCAGCACTTTCGGCACGTCCAGTTCGGCGACCTTGACCAGGGCATCCATCACGCTGTCCTTGTTGCGCGCCTTGACGCGGCCGGACACTTCACGTTCCAGGTTGACCTTGATATCTTCGCGCATCTTGACCAGGTCGCCGTCGGCCACGCCCAGCGATTTGGCGAATTCGGCGTCGACTTCCGGCAGGTGCGCCCATTCCAGCTGTTTCAGCGTGATGGTGAACGAGGCGGTCTTGCCGGCTACGTCCTTGCCATGGTAATCCTCGGGGAAAGCCAGCGGGAAGGTCTTCGCTTCGCCGACTTTCAAGCCGACCGTGGCGGCTTCGAATTCCGGCAGCATGCGGCCTTCGCCCAGCACGAAAACGTAGTCTTCAGCTTTGCCGCCCGGGAATTCGACACCGTCAATGGTGCCGACGAAGTCGACCGTCACGCGGTCGCCGTTTTCAGCCAATGCGGAACCGCCGTCGCCGTGCTCGCCCGCTTCACCCTTGGTATGGAAGTGCACGCGCTGCTTGCGCAGGATGTCGATGGTCTTGTCGATCTCGGCTTCCGACACTTCCGCCTTGACGGTTTCGATTTCAACGGTGGTCAGGTCGCCGATGACGACTTCCGGATACACTTCGAAGGTGGCGTCGAAGGCCAGCTGGCCTTCCGGCGATTCCTGTTTCGGCGTGATGTTCGGAAAGCCGGCGACGCGCAGATTGTTTTCGTTGGCGGCATCGTTGAAGGCGCGGCCCACTTTATCGTTCAGCACTTCGGTCTCGATCTGATAACCGTATTGTGCCGCGACCATTTTTAACGGCACCTTGCCCGGACGGAAGCCCGGTGCCTTGGCCGTACGGGCTTGCACTTTCAGGCGCTTTTCGACTTCGGTGCGGACGTCGGTCAGCGGAAATGAGATCGTGATACGACGTTCAAGTTTACCCAAGGTTTCGACTGCAGTTGCCATGTAAAAATCGTCCAAAAAATAAGATACTGTTGGTGCGAGGAGGGGGACTCGAACCCCCACACCATTGCTGGCGTCAGGACCTAAACCTGGTGCGTCTACCAATTTCGCCATCCTCGCGGGAATTTTGCATTTCTTCGGTATTCGCCGAGCGGCGGCGACAAACCTGAAATTACATAAAAGCAAAGGGCGACCCGTAAGTGAAACGGCCGCCCTACACTGCCTTAGTCAGTGGCTTTCAACTTCAACGCGGTATTTTACTGGATTTTTCGGCGAAATGCGGCGTTTTTTAGCTCTTCGCTAACTTCGCCCCGTCCAGGCTGATTTCTCGCTGTACAGAAAGGCCGCTTTCGCCCAACCTTTACCCGACACTTATGCAGCGAGGCACGCGTCATTTCAAGGCAAACGGCAATTTTCCTTTACCATGCGGACTGTTCGGGCGAACCGGGCAACCGGGCGCCTCCCTGTACATATTATTTATATCGTTTCCATGCCTATCGATCATTATGAAAATTTTCCGGTAGCCTCCATCCTGCTGCCGAAGCGGCTGGTGCCGGCCGTCGAAGCGATCTATGCCTTTGCCCGCAGCGCCGACGATCTGGCCGACGAGGGCGACGCCAGGCCCGAACAGCGCCTGGCCGCACTGCAAGCCTATGAAGCGCAACTGGCCGTCATCGAAGGCCGCCGGACGCCGGCCGATCCCCTGTTTGCCCGCCTGGCCGGCGTGATCGCCGAATACAAATTGCCGATGCAGCCGTTTTACGATTTGCTGTCGGCCTTCAGGCAAGACGTCACCACCACCCGCTACGCCAGCTATGAATCGATGCTCGACTATTGCAAGCGCTCGGCGAACCCGGTCGGCTTGCTGATGCTGAAACTGTATGGTGCCGCCGACGCCCGCAATGTGGCCGATTCCGACGCCATCTGCTCCGCGCTACAGATCATCAATTTCCTGCAAGACGTCGCCATCGACCGGCAAAAGGACCGCATTTATTTGCCGCTGGAAGACCTGGCGCGCTACCGCATCGAGCCGGCCGCGCTCGACCGCGCCGAAGTCGGCGAAGCCTGGCGCGTGCTGATGCGCTTCGAGGTCGAGCGGACGCGCGCGCTGATGCTGAGCGGCAGCGGCCTGGCGCTGCGCCTGCCGGGACGCATAGGCTGGGAATTGCGCATGGTCATACAGGGCGGCTTGCGCATCCTGGAATGCATCGAAGCGGTCGGCTACGACGTGTTCCGGCGCCGGCCGCAACTGCAAAAGCGCGACTGGGTGGTGATTTTCTGGCGCGCGCTGAGGATGTAAGCAGCGTCCGCGACAGCCTGCCGCGAAAAGTTGTCTCCGCCCTGACATGCAATCGCTATAGAATGGCGGCTCCGTCAGCAACCTTGCTACTTTCTCTATGTCTCCCGACGAATACTGCCAGCAAAAAGCCGCCAAGAGCGGTTCCAGTTTCTACTACAGCTTCCTGTTCCTGCCGCAGGAACGGCGCCGCGCGATTACCGCCCTGTACGCTTTTTGCCGCGAAGTCGACGACACCGTCGACGAATGCAGCGACGAAGGCATCGCCAGGACCAAGCTGGCGTGGTGGCGCAAGGAAGTCAACAGCATGTACGCCGGCCAGCCCACGCATCCGGTCGGCCTGGCCCTGCAACCGCACCTGGCCATCTACAAGCTGGAAGAGCAGCACTTGCAGGCCATCATCGACGGCATGGAAATGGACTTGAACCAGACCCGCTATCTCGATTACCCGGCGCTGCAAAAGTATTGCTGGCACGTCGCCAGCGTGGTCGGCATCCTGTCGGCCAGCATTTTCGGCGCGACCAGGCCGGCAACGCTGCAGTATGCCGAAAAACTCGGTCTGGCCTTCCAGCTCACCAACATCATCCGCGACGTCGGCGAAGATGCGCGCAAGGGCCGCATCTACCTGCCGATCAGCGAATTGCAGCAATTCGGCGTGACGGCGGCCGATTTGCTGAACGCCAGGCACAGCGAGAAATTCGAGCAACTGATGCGCTTCCAGTCCCGGCGCGCGCAGCAGACCTATGACGAAGCCTATACCCTGCTGCCGGCGCAAGACCGCCGCGCCCAGCGGCCGGGCCTGATGATGGCGGCCATCTATCGCACGCTGCTCAATGAAATCGAAGCCGACGGCTATCACGTGCTGAACCAGCGCATTTCGCTGACGCCCATCCGCAAACTCTGGCTGGCCTGGAAGACCTTCATACGTGGCTAAGCAGACAGGTCCAAACAGCGGCGCAGTGAAAAAAATTGCCGTGGTCGGCGCCGGCTGGGCCGGCTGCGCCGCGGCCGTCGAACTGGCCCGCGCCGGACACAGCGTCACACTGTTCGAGGCGGCGCGCACCCTGGGCGGCCGGGCCAGGCGCGTCGAGGCCGGCGGCAAGCCCCTGGACAACGGCCAGCACATCCTGCTTGGCGCCTATGCCGAAACCTTGAGATTGCTGAAGCTGGTCGGCATCGCGCGCGAGCAAGTCTTGCTCGAGCTGCCATTGCAAATGCGCTACCCAAAGGATGCGGGCGGCATGGATTTTGTCGCGCCGCGCTGGCCGGCGCCGCTGCACCTGGCCGCCGCCCTGCTGCGCGCCAGCGGCCTGGCCGGCGCCGACAAGTTGTCGCTGGCGCGCTTTTCCACCACCGCGCGCTGGATGGACTGGTCGCTGCACCGGGATTGCAGCGTCAGCGAACTGCTGGAACGCTTCGACCAGACGCCGCGCCTGATCCAGCTGATGTGGCGCCCGCTCTGCCTGGCGGCCTTGAATACGCCGCCCGAACGGGCCTCGGCCCAGGTCTTCCTGAACGTGCTGCGCGACAGCCTGGGCGCGAAACGGGCCGCTTCCGACATGCTGCTGCCCAGGGTGGACTTGAGCGCCCTCTTCCCCGACAGCGCGGCGAACTTCATCCAAGACCATGGCGGCACCGTCCAACAAGGCGTCAAAGTCACGGCCTTGCGCCAGGATGGGCAAGGCGGCTGGCTGGTCGAAGCCCAGGGCGCGGCGCTCGGCGGCATCTGGAACGGCCAGGCCGACGCCGTGGTGCTGGCGACGCCGGCCAGCCAGGCGGCCAGCTTGCTGAGGCCGCTGTCCGGCGCGGCCATTCCGTCCATCATCGCCCAGCTCGAGGGCTTGGCGCCGGCGGCGATCACCACCTGTTATCTGCAATACGATGCCGGCCTGCGCCTGGAACAGCCGTTTTTTGCCTTGGTCGACGATGCCGCCGCCGGCGCCTGGGGCCAGTTCGTCTTCGACCGCGGCCAGCTCGACGCCGCCCAAGCCGGTTTGCTGGCGGTGGTCGTCAGCGCCTCCGGCCAGGCGGCGCAACTGGGACAGGCGCCACTGGCCGAGGCCATCGCCGCGCAACTGGCGGCCGTCTTGCGCCGCCCCGAACTGAGCCGCCCCGCCTGGTCCCAGGTCATCAGCGAAAAGCGCGCCACCTTTGCCTGCACGCCGGGACTGGTCCGGCCGCCGAACGCCAGCGGCTTGCCGGGCCTGATGCTGGCCGGCGATTACACGGCCGGCGACTACCCCGCCACCATCGAATCGGCGGTGCGCAGCGGCGTGCTGGCCGCTGCTGCGATTGCGTGACCATCCACGTATTTTGTCGCCTGCCCCGTCAAAAGTGCATCCTGTCGCATGGCGCTG
>DASYLQ010000040.1:0-3730 GCA_036009485.1 Janthinobacterium sp. | reverse complement strand
GTACGCGACCGGGGACAGGGTAAAATTGCGAAACTGAAACCGGCCTGATGCACTACTGCCGGTCCGAATCACCGGAAATCACGGCGCGCTCCCATGAAAAAATACTCTTGCAATTCGCCTATGTCTGGCCTATTGTGCAATGCAACAAAACAAACTCGGGTGCAACCTTGACGTCGCAACACAAAAAAAGCAGCCTCGTCGCCCTGACGCTGGCCGCCGTCGGCATCGTCTACGGCGACATCGGCACCAGTCCCCTCTATACCCTCAAAACCATTTTCGCCACCGAGCACGGCCTGGCGCTGAACACCCCCAACCTGCTGGGCGTGGTCTCGCTGATTTTCTGGGGCCTGACCGTCATCGTCTCGCTGAAATACGTCACCCTGGTGCTGCGCGCCGACAACCGCGGCGAAGGCGGCATCATGGCGCTGATGGCGCTGGCCATGTCCTCGGTCGGCCGGCTGTCGCGCTGGCACTATGCGCTGATGCTGATGGGCGTCTTCGGCGCCACCCTGTTTTACGGCGACAGCGTGATCACGCCGGCGATCTCGGTCTTGTCGGCGGTCGAGGGCCTGGAAGTGGCCGCGCCGGGGCTGCAACAGTTCGTCGTGCCGCTGACCATCGCCGTGCTGGTGGCGCTGTATTCGGTGCAGAGGCGCGGCACGGCCGGCATCGGCCGCTGGTTCGCGCCCATCATGCTGCTGTGGTTCGCCGCGCTGGCGGTGATGGGCATCATCAACATCGTCAAGGCGCCGCAGATCCTGGCGGCGATCAACCCCTGGCATGCGCTGCTCTTCCTGAACAATAACCGCTTCGTCGCCTTCGTCGCGCTGGGCGCGGTGGTGCTGGCCTTCACCGGCGCCGAGGCGCTGTACGCCGACATGGGCCATTTCGGCAAGAAGCCGATCCGCATGGCCTGGTTCCTGGTCACCTTCCCGGCGCTGGCGCTGAACTACCTGGGCCAGGGCGGCATGCTGATGGCCCATCCGGACTACATCAGCAATCCGTTTTACCAGCAGCTGGGCGCCTGGAGCGTGTACCCGCTGGTGATCCTGTCGACGATGGCCGCGGTGATCGCTTCCCAGGCCACCATTTCCGGCACGTTCTCGATGACGCGCGAAGCCATCGCCCTCGGCTTCCTGCCGCGCATGCGCGTGTTCCACACCTCGGAAAGCCAGATCGGCCAAGTGTATATCCCGATGATCAACTGGCTGCAGCTGGTGGTGGTGTTGATGGCGGTGGTCGGCTTCGGCTCTTCCGACAACCTGGGCGCCGCCTACGGCATCGCGGTCACGGCGACCATGCTGACCACCACCGTGCTGACCTTCTTCGTGATCCGTTTCCGCTGGAAGATGAACCTGCTGCTGTGCTTTGCCGCGACCGGTTTTTTCCTGATCGTCGACGTCGCCTTCTTCTCGGCCAATGCGCTGAAATTCTTCCACGGCGGCTGGTTCCCGCTGCTGCTGGGCGGGATCCTGTACATCGTCATGCTGACCTGGAAGCGCGGCCGCGAACTGGTCTTCGAGAACCTGCAAAAGCATGCGATCCCGCTGGAAGACTTCCTCTCCTCGCTGTTCATCGCGCCGCCGGTGCGCGTGCCCGGCACCGCCATCTTCCTGCGCGGCGAGACCGACGGCGTGCCGCACGCGCTGCTGCACAACCTGTCGCACAACAAGGTGCTGCACGAGCGCGTCGTGTTCCTGACGGTGTTCATGCAGGAAGAACCGTGGGTGACGCCGTCGGAGCGGGTCAGCATCACCGACCTGGGCCACCAGTGCTACCAGCTGAACGTGTACTACGGCTTCAAGGACGAGCCGGACATTCCCAAGGCGCTGGCCCTGTGCGCGGCAAGCAGCCTGCCGTTCGAGATGATGGAGACTTCCTTCTTCATCGCCCGCCAGACGGTGATCTCGACGCCGGGCGCCGGCATGGCGCCATGGCGCGAGCACCTGTTCGTGACGATGTCGCGCAACGCCCGCGGCGCCGCCGACTATTACCAGATCCCCAGCAACCGGGTGATCGAACTGGGCACGCAGGTGGAAATCTGAGCGATGCGGCCGGGGCGCCGGGGAATGTTGTTTCGGCGTCCGGCGCTTACCTATCGTTACATTTTCCCATCACACTCCTGTTAAACTGCTGCTCCTGACCGGCGCGGCGACGCGCGAGCCTGGCGACATCCGATAATACTAGTAAGGGTAAACAATGAAATTGACGTTGAAAATCATCGCCGCATGCCTGTGCGCCGTCATCCTGGCCGCCTGCGGCGCCGCGGCCAACCCGAATCCGATCCCGCCGGTGGTCATCGATCCGACTACCCAGCCTCCCGGCTTCTCGATCAACGACACGGTGGCTGGCACCGGCGCCGTGGCGGCGAACGGCGATATCGTGTCGGTCACGTATACGGGCTGGGTGTATAGCACTACCGCGGCCAATTCCGAAGGGGCGCTGTTCGTTTCGAATGTCAGCACCCAGCCCTTGAGCTTTGTTCTCGGCACCGGCCAGGCGATTCTCGTCGGCACGCCGTCGGTTTCCAGTGGGCAGTCGATACCCGGCTTCGAGCAAGGGGTGGTTGGCATGGCTGCTGGCGGCACGCGTACGATCGTTGTCCCGTCCTCTTTGGGTTATGGTCCCGTCGCCCAGACGGACTCGGTGACGAAGCTGGTCACCGTTCCGGCCAATTCCGGCCTGATATTCAACGTTCAATTGCTGTCGGTGACCAAGGCACAATAAGCGCGCCGCGGGCGTAAGCAAAAAGGGCGATCCGGTATCGCCCTTTTTTTCGTCCCGGTTTTCGCCGGCGCCGTTCCGCTACGTTTTGGCGCGTTTTGAGCGTTACGCGCGCAGCATGTCGATGTGCATGATGCCGTCTTCTTCATAGGGCGCGGAGACGGTCTCGAAACCGAAGCCCTGGTAAAAGCGCTCGAGGTAGGACTGGGCGCCGATGCGGATGTCGTGGCCGGGAAACTGCCGTACCGCGCGGCTGATCCCCTGTCCCAGCAACTCCTTGCCGATGCCGCCGCCGCGCGCAAACGGCGCGGTGAGGACGCGTCCCAGCGACATCTCGGCGTATTTCGCTCCGGGCGGCAGGCAGCGCAGATAGGCGGCCAGGCGGCGCCTGCCGTCCCTGGTCTGCCATCCCAGCAAATGGAAAGAGCCCTGGTCGTGACCGTCGAGGTCCCGGTACAGACACTTCTGCTCAAGAATAAAAACTTCCTGGCGCAGGGCCAGCACTTCATAAAGATCCGCGCCATGCAGTTGTTCGAATGTAAGCCAGTGCCAGTCGGTCATGCCTTCCCCAGGGTTGATGTGCAGGGCGTTATTTTAAAGCAGAGCGGCGCGGCGCAGACGATATTTGGCGGACGCCATCACTTCCGCTCGATCACGACTTCGAGGTACTCGCTCGGCAGCACCAGCGTGTGGTCGCCCGAACGGTTGCGGCTCTCCATGAGCGCCAGTAAGTCCTGGGTGAAGGCAGCCTGCTTCTCGGCATCGAGCGCGCCGAAAGTCTTGTTCATCGGGCCGTAATAGGTGCGAAACACTTCGATCCAGTGTGCCGGCGAGCGGTAGCGGAAGGTGAATTCGCGGCTGGTCGTGCGGATCTCTTGCGCGGTTTTGCCGAAGAGCTCCTCGAGCCTTGCCTCGGTTCCCCACAGTGCCGGCGATTTGACGCCTGGCGCAGGTGGAATGTATCTGCCGATCGTCTTGAACACTTGCCCGACGAAACTCTCGGGTG
>DASYLQ010000039.1:0-3433 GCA_036009485.1 Janthinobacterium sp. | reverse complement strand
AGCTCGTGCACGTCGAACGAGGTTCCCTCGGCGATGGCCCGGCAGGAGTCGCACACGCCGCACGGCTCGCCGTCGGTGAGGTTCGTGCAGTTGAGCGCCTTGGCCAGGATGCGGGCGGTCGACGTCTTTCCGGTGCCCCGCGGCCCGCTGAAGAGGTAGGCGTGGCCGGTGGTGTTGTGGGCCACCGCGTTGCGCAGGGCGCGCACCACATGCTCCTGGCCGACCAGCGTTTCGAAGTTGCGGGGACGGTATTTGCGGGCGAGGACTTGATAGGACATGCTCAGATTTTACCGTAGATAGCGGACGCAGCGCCAAAGCGAGCATTGTAGCAAGACGACGCGGGAAGGGATATGGCGAGCAAGCCGAGGGGAGACGATCGAAAGAGGCGAGCCTGATCTGCGGCACTCATGGTTAATAGCCGTGGCTGCTTCGTTCCCGACCTGACCAGGTTAGCCATGCCACAATGCGCAGGGGCCCGCCGAGCGCCATTATACCCGACGCGGGCAATTATGGGGAACACATCGAACGCGCGGCGCCCTGCCCGCGCCGCGCCCATTTTCCGGCCGCGTCTACAGTCCCAGTTCTTGCCAAATGCTGTCGACGCGCGCCTTCACTTCCGGCGTCATGACAATAGGCGTGCCCCACTCGCGATTGGTCTCGCCCGACCACTTATTGGTGGCGTCAATGCCCATCTTACTGCCCAGCCCGCTCACCGGCGAGGCGAAGTCCAGATAGTCGATCGGCGTATTCTCCACCAGGGTCGTATCGCGCGTCGGATCGACCCGGGTCGTAATGGCCCAGATCACTTCCTTCCAGTCGCGGATATTGACGTCTTCATCGACGACGACGATGAACTTGGTATACATAAATTGGCGCAGGAAACTCCAGACCCCGAACATCACCCGTTTGGCGTGGCCGGCGTACTGCTTCTTGATTTGCACCACCGCCATGCGATAGCTGCAGCCTTCCGGCGGCAGATAAAAATCGGTGATCTCGCTGAACTGCTTTTGCAGCAGCGGCACGAAGACTTCGTTCAGCGCCAGGCCGAGCACCGCCGGTTCGTCGGGCGGCTTGCCTGTATACGTGGAGTGATAGATCGGATCGCGGCGCATCGTGATGCGGTCGATCGTCAGCACCGGAAACGCATCTTGCTCATTGTAATAACCGGTGTGGTCGCCATACGGCCCTTCCAGCGCATGCTCGTAACCCGAGGGATGATGCTCGTCTGGATAGATATGTCCCTCCAAAACGATCTCGGCCGAGGCCGGCACCCGCAACTCGCTGCCGATCGCCCTGACCAGTTCGGTGCGGCTGCCGCGCAGCAGGCCAGCGAACTGGTATTCCGACAGGCTGTCCGGCACCGGCGTCACGGCGCCCAGGATGGTGGCTGGATCGGCGCCCAGCGCGACGGCGATCGGATACGGCTTGCCCTTGCTCTGCAGCGCATGCTCGCGGAAATCCAGCGCACCGCCGCGGTGCGCCAGCCAGCGCATGATGACCTTGTTCGGCCCCAGCACCTGCTGGCGGTAGATGCCCAGGTTTTGCCGTTTTTTATTTGGCCCCTTGGTAATCACCAGGCCCCAGGTAATCAGCGGCGCGACATCGCCGGGCCAGCAATGCTGGATCGGCAGCCTCGCCAGGTCGACGTCGGCGCCCTCCCAGACGATTTCCTGGCAAGGCGCGCCGCGCACTTCCTTCGGCGACATGTCCCACAGCGCCTTCACCAGCGAACCCAGGCCCAGCAAATCCTTGAAATCCTTGGGCGGCTCCGGTTCCTTCAGGCGCGCCAGCACATGGCCGATCTTGCGCAATTCGCCGAGGTCTTCCGCCCCCATGCCGAGGGCCACGCGGCGCGTCGTGCCGAACAGATTGCCCAGCACCGGCATGCTGTGGCCGCTAGCATTCTGGAACAGCAGAGCCGGTCCGCCGGCCCGCAATGTGCGGTCGCAGACCTCCGTCATCTCTAAATATGGCGAAACCGGGGTCAAAATGGGCTTAAGTTCGCCGATCTGTTGCAGCTGAGAAATAAAATCTCGCAAATCTGAATATTTCATCGTTTTTTAATTTTTTTCGACTGTGGACGGCTTTACTCAAGGAATAAGGCCAAGTAATTGATTTTATTGAGTTTTGATGGAATGCAAGCCGAAAAGTAAGACATAAAAGTAATAATAAACTAAAGTGTTAGTATTGACTTGATATAAAACGGCTTTTACAATTTGCCCTACTTGAAGAAGACAGCGGCCCAGAGGGCTTGATTCCAGTCTTCATTCATTCACGGAGTCGGGGCTCCACATGACATTTTAAGGAGTGTTTTCAAAGGCGTCTGCCTTACCCCCGAAAAAAATTGTATTGCGACTGGTCCAATACCACAGGGAACGACCAGCTCAGGCAAGCAATGACGGCGTCCATCGCGCGCACCATGCGGCGGCGGACGATGATATTTCTGATGCACGGCATTGGCAATCCTCACTGCGATCACACGCGGCGCGGTTTTCCATTGACGCGACATTTCAGGGGAATTCTATGATTAATCGTTTCACTGAAGCATCTATGTATGCTTCACAACTGGCTCGCCAGCCAGGCGCCTGGTTGTACGCGGCGCGCGTTTCGGCACGTGGTCTGCTGACCACAGCGCAACACACCCTCACCATCTTTGGTTTTTCCGCCGTTGCCCTGATTGCACTGATGCTGGCGCGCCCGGAACTCGGCAAACAATTGAGCAAAGCCCTGTTCGACGAACCTGCCGCGGAAGCGGCCGCCGTCACGGCGCCGCCGCTGTCGGCCCTGATGGACGCCCCGGCCGTCAGCAACCCGCCCGCCGACGCCGGCCAGGCGCCGCTGACGCCGGAAGAAAAAGCCTTGCTCGGTACCAAGAAACAGCAGCAATGGGTTACTTCCTGGTTGTCCAAGCGTTACCGCGTCGCCGGCGACGCCGCCAACATGCTGGTTTCCACCGCTTATCTGACCGCCCGCGAAATCAAGCTCGACCCACTGCTGATCCTGGCCGTGATGTCGATCGAATCCGGCCTCAACCCCTTCGCCGAAAGTCCGATGGGCGCCCAGGGCCTGATGCAGGTCATGGCCAAGGTGCATCACGATAAATTCGAGGAGATGGGCGGCATGCAGGCAGCCCTGAATCCGGTCGCCAACATCCGCGTCGGCTCGCTGATCCCGAAGGATTACGTGACACGCGGCGGTTCCGTCGAAGCCGGCCTGAAAACCTATGTCGGCGCCGCCGCCTTCGAAAACGACGCCGGCTACGGTGCGCGCGTCCTGGCCGAATACCGCCGCCTGAAACAGGTTTCCGCCGGCAAGAACGTGCCGACCAGCGCACCGGTGCTGGCCGTGACGGCGCCAGCCCAGGAAAAGGAAGCCGCGCCGGCCAAGCATGACGAGATCGCCGGCCTGTAATCCCCACCCCTAATATATAAGG
>DASYLQ010000038.1:0-6849 GCA_036009485.1 Janthinobacterium sp. | reverse complement strand
CGCTGGCGCAAGGCAGCCTATCGCGACCTGCAGCGCCACTTCCGCCAGCCCCTGTGGCTGGGCGAGGATAGCCTGCAGGGCAAGACCATCCTGGTGTATTCCGAACAGGGTTACGGCGACACCATCCAGTTTTGCCGCTATGCGGCGCCGCTGGCGGACTCGGGCGCGCGGGTGGTGTTGCAGGTGCAGCCGCCGCTGAAGACCCTGTTGACCGGCCTGGCCGGCGCCTGCCGCGTCATCGCCGACGGCGAAGCGCTGCCCGCCTTCGATTGCCATTGCCCCCTGATGAGCCTGCCGATGATTTTCAAGACGGGCCTGGCGACGATCCCGGCGCCGCGCGCCTACCTGTACGGCGATGCGCAGCGCAGCGAGGCTTGGCAAGCCCGCCTCGGCCCTCAGTCCCACCCGCGCATCGGCATCGCCTGGGCCGGCAGCAGCGGCCATGCCAACGATGCCTTGCGCTCGATTCCGCTGTCGCGCTTTCTGCGCCTGGCGTCGCCGCAGGCGCAGTTCGTTTCGCTGCAAAAGGACTTGCCGGCCGCCGAGCGGCGCTTGCTGGAGAACCAGCCGCGCATCATGCATTTCGGCGCGCTGCAGGACGACTTCGCCGATACCGCGGCGCTGGTGGCGAACATGGACCTGGTGATCACGGTGGATACCGCGGTGGCCCACCTGGCGGCGGCGATGGGCAAGCCGGTGTGGATACTGCTGCCCTTCGCGCCGGACTGGCGCTGGATGCTGGAGCGCAGCGACAGCCCCTGGTATCCGTCGGCCCGGCTGCTGCGCCAGCCGGCCGCCGGCGACTGGGACAGCGTGATTGCCGCCGCCTGTCGGGGAATCGGCCTGTGGCTGGCCGCCATGCGAAAAAAATGACACAGGCCCCGGCTCGGGTTGGGCCGGCTACCCCGTCAGCAATTCCAGCCGCTCGCGCACCTGCAGCAATTCCGCCTCCTCCATGCCGGCCGCGGTTTGGTTCAGGTATTTGGCGGCCGCCTGGGCGCCGTTTTTTTCCGCCATCGACAACCACAGGCAAGCCTGCACGCGGTCGCGCGGCGCGCCCTGGCCGCTGGCGTACATCAGGCCGAGGTTGAGCTGGGCCCGGGCATGGCCCTGCCCGGCCGCCTTCAGGTACCAGGCGAGCGCCGCCGCGTAATCGCGCACCACGCCCTGTCCCGTGTCGTAGCGCAGGCCCAGCGTGAACTGGGCCTGCACATGGCCCTGCCCGGCCGCCTTGCGGTACCACTCCTGCGCCAGGCGGCAATCCGGCGCCGGGCCGTCGTCCAACTCGTGCAGCAGCCCCAGCATGTATTGCGCCGCGGCGTAATCCTGCTCGGCGGCCTTGCGGTACCACAGCAGCGCCAGACGCTGGTCCTGCGGCACGCCGCGCCCGGTTTCGTAGCGCAGGCCGAGGTCGAACTGGGCTCGCAGATGGCCTTGCTCGGCCGCCTTGCGATACCAAAAGATGGCTTCCTGTTGATCGGCCTCGACGCCGTGGCCGTTGTCGTACAGCAGGCCGAGATGGTATTGCGCCGCCGGGAAACCCTGTTCGGCGGCCTTGCGGTACCAGCGTTGCGCCTCGGCGTAATCCTGCGGCACGCCCTGGCCATGGCCGTAGCGCAGACCGAGGTTGTTTTGTGCCGCCGCGTGGCCCTGGCCGGCCGCCTTGCGGTACCAGTCCAGCGCCTTTTGTTCGTCGCGCGGCACGCCCTGGCCATTGTCGAAGATCAGGCCGAGATTGAACTGCGAACTGGCGTGGTCTTGCTCGGCGGCGCGGCGGTACCACAGGATGGCCTTTTGGCTGTCCTGCGCCACGTCCTCGCCCTTGTCGTAGCGTAGCGCCAGGTTGAACTGGGCCGGCGCATAACCCTGGTCGGCGGCCTTGCGGAACCACGCCATGGCCTGCTGTGTATCCTTGGCCACGCCCTGGCCATTGTCGTAGCGCAGGCCGAGGTTGAACTGGGCCCGCGCATACCCCTGGTCGGCGGCCTTGCGGTACCAGGCGATGGCCTGGCGAAAATCCTGCGGCACGCCCTTGCCGTTGTCATACATCATGCCGAGATTGTTTTGCGCGCCGGCGTCGCCCTGGTCGGCCGCCTTGCTGAACCAGTGCATGGCCTGGGCGCTGTTCTGGGCGACACCCTGGCCCTTGGCATACAACCAGCCCAGGTTGTACTGCGCCGCCGCGTAACCCTGTTCCGCGGCCTGCTGGTACCAGTGCGCGGCCAGCTTGTGATCCTGCTCGACGCCCTGGCCCTTCTGGTACATGACGCCGAGGTTGTACTGGGCGTGCTCGAGGCCCTGCCTGGCGGCCTCGCGGTACCAGTCCACCGCCAGCTCGTAGCTCTGGACCACGCCCTGGCCGTTGAAGTACATGAAACCCAGGCTGTGCTGGGCGTTCGCCGCGCCGCGCTCGGCCAGCGCCTTGACGCGCAGGTACTCGGCGGTGAAATTACTGTTGTCGATGTCGCCCGCTTCGGACGCAGTAAATTTCTGCATGAATGCTGTCTCTATCAATTGGGCCATGCGCGGCCGCCGCGGAAGGTTTTATGCCTTGATGGCCGCCACGTTCGGCACGATGTGCAGCGCCGGCGCGGCCGCGGCCTGGCGCTCCTGCGACTGCAGCACGGCGATGAAATCGCTCAGCGAGATCGGCCGGTGGTACAGATAGCCCTGCATCGTGGTGCAGCCGTTGGCCTGCAGGTAGCGCGCCTGCACCTCGGTCTCCACGCCCTCGGCCACCAGGTGCAGGCCCAGCCCGCGGGCGATCGAGATGATCGCCAGGATCACCGGGAAGTGGCCATGCTCGTCGTGGATTTCCTTCACAAACGATTGGTCGATCTTGATCGTGTGGATGGGGAAGCGGTGCAGATAGGACAGCGAGGAATAGCCGGTGCCGAAATCGTCGATGGCGACCGAGACGCCGAGCTGGCACAGCTTGTTCAATTGCTCGATCGCGTATTGCGGGTTGCGGATGCAGATGTTTTCGGTGATCTCGACTTCGATCTGCGCCGGCGAAATGCCGTAGCGCGTCAGCGCGCCACGCATCTTTTCAACGAAGTCGCCGCGGTCCAGGTATTGCGGCGATAGGTTCAGCGACAGGCGGATGTCCTGTCCGCCGGCGGCGTTCCACTGCAGCAGGTCGCGGCACAGCGCGCCCAGCATCCAGTCCGAGATCGGTAGCATCAAGCCGTTTTCTTCGGCGAAGGGGAGGAACTCGCCGGCCGCCAGCAAGCCGCGCTGTGGATGGTTCCAGCGCATCAGCGCCTCGGCGCCGATGATGCGGCCGGTGGCGACGTCGACCTGCGGCTGGTAGTACATTTCCAGCTCGTTCTTTTCCAGCGCCTTGCGCAGGCTCTGCTCCAGCGCGATCTTTTGGTGCGACACGTCGAGCATCGAGTCGTGATAGAAGCTGTGGCCGTTCTTGCCGAGCGCCTTGACCTGGTACATGGCGATGTCGGCGTGGCGCAGCAGTTCGTCGATGGTCTCGCCGTCGCCCGGGTAGATGGCGATGCCGATCGAGGCCGAAATATGCACTTCGTGGCCGTCCAGGTCGAAGGGCAGGTGCAGGCTTTCGAGGAATTTGTCGGCGATGGCCTTGGCGTCCTGGCGGTCGCGCAGTTCGGGCAGGACGATGGTGAATTCGTCGCCGCCCTGGCGCGCCAGCGTGTCGCCGCGGCGCAGGCAATCCTTGAGGCGGATGGCGACCTGCTGCAGCAACTCGTCGCCCTTGACGTGGCCCAGCGTGTCGTTGACCAGCTTGAAGCGGTCCAGGTCGATGAACATCACGGCCAGCTCGGTCAATTTGCGCTTGGCCTGGATCACGGCCAAGCCGAGACGGTCCTTGAACAGCATGCGGTTCGGCAGGTCGGTCAGGATGTCGTGGTAGGCCTGGTACGAGATCACTTCCTCGGCGCGCTTGCGGTCGGTGATGTCGCGCGCCACGCCGTAGGTGCCGAAGAATGCCGCCTTCCTGCCTTCGCCATCGGGCGTCTGCATGCCGATGGCGTTCAGGGCGATCGTCATCAGGGTATTGTTGAAGGTGCGGTCGACGCCGTTGCCGGCCTGGCACTTCAGGCGCAGCTCGACGTTGCGCGAGGCGCGTTCGTCGAGGCGGCGCTCGTTGAAGACATAGCGCGCCCTTTCCTGGTCTTCTTCATGCACCAGGATCGAATAATGCTTGCCGATCAGCTCATCGCGGCCGAAGCCCAGCAACTGCTGGGCGCGGTCGTTGACGAAGGTGAAATGGCCTTCATGGTTCAGCGTATAGATGATGTCGGGCGAGCTGTCGACCAGGTAGCGGTACATCTTTTCCGAGGTTTCCAGCTTCGAGGCGATGCGCTCGTTCTCGAGCGCCAGCTTGCGCTTCTGCAGCGCGTTCTCCACCGTCTTCAGCAATTCCTCGCGGCTGTAGGGCTTGCGCAGATAGTCGTAGGCGCCGCGCTTGAGCGCGCCGATGGCCGCCTCGATGCCGACGTCGCCGCTCATGACGATGACGTCGCCGTCGATGCCCCTGGTGTTGATGTGGTCCATGATCTCGTGGCCGCTCATGTCGGGCAGGCGCAGGTCGAGCAGGATCAGGTCGAAGCGCAACCTGGACAACTGCGCCAGCGCCTCGCTGCCGCAGGTCGCCGTCACCAGTTCGTAGTCGCGCTCCTTCAGCAGTTCGTACAGCGAAAGCAGCAGGCGCGGCTCGTCGTCGACCAGCAGGATGCGCGGCAGCTGCCGTGTATCCGGAACGGCGCCGGAGCTGGAGGCGGGCTCGGTGGCGTCGACGGTCAGGTTCATGGCAGCGGCGGGGTTCGCGTTCATCGTGGCCTTAGACGGAATCCATCGCCCGCGTTAACACGCCGGCGACTTGACTGGTGCTGCCGCGGACCGGCAGCAGGATTTCAAAAGTGGTGCCATCCCCGCCGCTGCGGCAGGTGATGGTGCCGTGCAATTTTTTCACCAGACTGTGGACGATCGACAGGCCCAACCCGTGGTGGGCGCCGTCCTTGGTGCTGCGCACCGCCGAGAACAGGTTGGCCAGCACCTCGGCCGACAGGCCGGGGCCGTTGTCGGCGATGGCCAGCTCGAGGTACAGGCGGCGCTCGCGGTTGACGTGGCCGCGGTGGGCGATCTCGATCTTGCCGCCGTCGGGCAAGGCCTCGACCGCGTTCTTGATCAGGTTCACCAGGATTTGCTTGAGGACGTCGGCGTCGCCGTCGATCTCGGCCGGCTCGTCCTGCATGCGCACGACGATCTGCACCGAGGCCGGGACGAAGTCGGTGGCGCGGAACAGGCGCAGCACGTCGTTGACGACGCGGCCGACGTCGGCCACGCGCGCCGTCTCGGTCGGCTGCAGGTCGGCCAGGCCGTTGATCAGCTGGCCGACGCGGTCGATTTCCTCGTTCAGGATCGACATCTCGCCGACCACCGGTTCGCGCTTGGCCAGCTTGCCGTCCAGGACCGACAGGTAGTTCTTGATGATCGACAGCGGGTTGTTCACTTCATGCACCACGCGGCGCGACGCCTCGCGGTATTCCTCGGCGACGTGGGCGAGCTGGCGGCGCGCATGGCCGCGCTCGCTCATTGCCGTTTCCAGCGCGCTGGCGGCCTGGTTGCCGAACGATTGCAGGAAGCGCTCGCGCTTCTGGTAGCTGGCCAGCTGCCAGGAAGCGACGCCGCCGATCAGCACGCCCAGGCAGCGCTGGTTGGCCACCAGCGGCACGCACACCAGGCTCTCGCTGCCGACGATGCGGAACAACTGCTCTTCGGCGATGCCGAGCGGCTGGCCGTGGCGGCTGACGAAGGACAGGCGCCGTTCCAGCGCCGCCGCCGCCACCGGACCGCCCTTGCCCAGCGGGATGGAGAATTCGCTCAGGCGCTGCTGCTGTTCGCCGGCGGCGACGCCGGTCAGCGCCTGGCCGGTGGGATTTTCCAGCAAGATCACGGTGGTGCCGAAATCGAACAGGATGCGCGCCGAGCGCGTCATCGATTCCAGCAAGCCGCTCTCGCCCTGCTGGCGGGCGAAGGTCTGGCCCATTTCCGACACCAGCACCATATTCCGTACTTCTTCCGACAGGCGCTGCTGGACCGGGTCCGGCGGCGGCGCCGGCGCACAGGCCGGCGGCGTGGCGACGTCGTCGGCGCCGGCCAGATCGATCCCCAGGTAAGCCGCCGATTTTTCCACCTGGCGCGCGGCGGCGCTGGCGATGCTCTCGACGTCGCCGGCCTCCAGGCCGCACAGGCGCACCGCGTCGGCGACCGCCTCGGCGCGGTCCCGGTGCACGCACAGCAGGTGCGCCAGGCGGACGATGCGGATCAGCGGATGCGAGGATTCCAGGCGCGCCGCCGGCTCGTGGTGATACAGCACGCTGTCGGCCAGGAAGGAATCCAGGTGCCAGCGCTCGATCAGCCAGGCGCCCGCCTCGGAATGGGTAATCTGCAGCGTGCGCTGCTCGACCGCGCACAGGTCTTCGTCGTCGCGGGCGGTGAAATTGAACGCGTATTCCTTGGGCGCGGTGGCCAGCAGCGCCAGCCGGCCGACGTTGTGCAGCAGGCCGGCCAGATAGGCTTCCTCGACGTGGGCGTACTCCATCTTCCTGGCGATGTCGCGCGCGATGACGGCCGCGCCGAGCGAATTTTTCCAGAAGGCGCGCAGGTCGGTGCTGCCCGAATGGGGAAAATTATTAAAGGTCTGGAATACCGATTCGCTGATCACCAGCGTCTTGATCATGTCGGTCCCGAGCGACACCAGGGCTTGTTCCAGGCCGATCGCGCGGCCGTTGCGGTGGTAGGCGGAGCTGCTGGCGACGGTCAGTATCTTGCTGGTCATCCCGGCGTCCTTGGCCACCAGCGCGGCCAGCT
>DASYLQ010000037.1:0-3697 GCA_036009485.1 Janthinobacterium sp. | reverse complement strand
GCGCTTAACTCGGCGAGCGCCAGCGCCATGGCATCGGCGGCGAAGGCAACCGGCTCGGCGTGGAAATTGCCGCCCGAGACAATGTCCGCGCCCTCCGCACCGGGGAAGATCAGCGGGTTGTCGGTCACGGCATTGGCTTCGATCAGCAGGGTGCGGCCGCTGTTGACGATCAGGTCCAGGCAGGCGCCCATCACCTGCGGCTGGCAGCGCAGGCTGTACGGATCCTGCACGCGCTCGTCGCCGACCAGGTGCGAGGCGCGGATCGCGCTGCCGCTGACCAGTTCGCGGTAGATCTGCGCCGCGGCGATCTGGCCGGGTTGGCCGCGCACCGCGTGGACGCGGGCGTCGAAGGGCGCGTCGCTGCCCTTGGCGGCGTCGAGCGACAGCGAACCGGTGACCAGGGCCGCTTCCAGCAGGCGCTCGGCCATGAACAGGCCGTGCAGCGCCAGCGCGGTCGAGACTTGCGTGCCGTTGATCAGCGCCAACCCCTCCTTCGCCGCCAGCACCACCGGCGCGATGCCGGCCGCGCGCAGCGCCTCGGCCGCCGGCACCAGCCTGCCGCCGACGCGCACGTCGCCGACGCCGAGTATCGCCAGGGTCATGTGCGACAGCGGCGCCAGGTCGCCCGAGGCGCCGACCGAGCCCTTGGCCGGAATGGCCGGCATGATGCCGGCGTTGTACAGCGCGAGCAGGGTGTCGACGATGAGCGGACGGACCCCGGAAAAGCCGCGCGCCAGGCTGCCGATCTTCATCAGCACGATCAGGCGCACCACCGCGTCGGACAGCAGTTCGCCGGTGCCGACCGAGTGCGACAGGATCAGGTTGCGCTGCAACTGTTGCAACTTTTCATCGGGGATGCGGGCCTTGGCGAGGATGCCGAAGCCGGTGTTGATGCCGTAGGCGGCGGCGCCCTTGGCGACGATGGCGTGCACCGCCGCGGCGGACGCCTCGATCGCCGCATACGCCTCGGGCGCCAGCGTCAGCCGGCCCGGCCCGGCCCACACCGCGCGCAGTTCGGCCAGGGCCATCTTGCCCGGGGCCAGGGTCCAGTTTTGGGAATCGTGTCTCATGTTCGCTTTCTTTACTTGATCATTTACTTGAGCATCGGCAGATTCAGATTATTCCGCCTGGCGCAGGCGAGCGCCGTCTCATACCCGGCGTCGGCATGCCGCATCACGCCCGAGGCGCTGTCGTTGACCAGCACGCGCGCCAGGCGCTGCGCCGCCGCGTCCGTGCCGTCGGCCACGATCACCCCGCCGGCGTGCTGGGAATATCCCATGCCGACGCCGCCGCCATGGTGCAGCGAGACCCAGGTGGCGCCGCCGGCCGTGTTCAGCAGCGCGTTCAGCAGCGGCCAGTCGGATACCGCGTCGGTGCCGTCCTTCATGCTCTCGGTTTCGCGGTTCGGGCTGGCCACCGAGCCGGCGTCCAGGTGATCGCGGCCGATGACGATGGGCGCCTTCAGCTCGCCCTTGCGCACCATCTCGTTGAAGGCCAGGCCGGCGATGTGGCGCTCGCCCAGGCCGAGCCAGCATATCCGCGCCGGCAAGCCCTGGAAGGCGATGCGCTCGCGCGCCATGTCCAGCCAGCGGTGCACCTGTTTCCGCTCCGGGAACAGTTCCTTGATCCTGGCGTCGGTCTTGTAGATGTCTTCCGGATCGCCCGACAGCGCCACCCAGCGGAACGGCCCCCGGCCTTCGCAAAATTGCGGGCGCATATACGCCGGCACGAAACCCGGGAAGGCGAAGGCGCCGGCGACGCCATGGTCGAAGGCGACCTGGCGGATGTTGTTGCCATAGTCGACGGTGTGGATGCCCATCGCGTGGAAATCCAGCATCGCCTGCACGTGGGCGGCGCAGGATGCGGCGGCCGCTTCCCGCAGGCGGGCGTGGCGGGCCGGATCCTGCTGCGCGGCCTTCCATTCGGCCACGCTCCAGCCGATCGGCAGGTAGCCGTTGATCAAGTCATGCGCCGAGGTCTGGTCGGTCACCAGGTCGGGCGCGAGGCCGCCGGCCCTGGCGCGGCGCACCAGTTCCGGCAGCACTTCGGCGGCGTTGCCCAGCAAGCCGATCGAGATCGCTTCCCTGCGCGCCGTGTGCTGCCCGACCAGCGCCAGCGCCTCGTCGATGTCGGCCGCCTGCTTGTCGAGGTAGCGGGTGCGCAGGCGGAAATCGATGCCGCTCTGCTGGCATTCGACCGTCAGCGACACGGCGCCGGCCATGCTCGCCGCCAGCGGCTGCGCCCCGCCCATGCCGCCCAGGCCGGCGGTGAGGATCCAGCGGCCGCCCCAGTCGCCGCCGAAATGCTGGCGGCCGGCTTCGGCGAAGGTTTCATAGGTGCCCTGGACGATGCCCTGGGTGCCGATATAGATCCAGCTGCCGGCCGTCATCTGGCCATACATGAACAAGCCCTTGCGGTCGAGTTCATTGAAGTGTTCCCAGTTGGCCCATTTCGGCACCAGGTTCGAATTCGCGATCAGCACGCGCGGCGCGTCCGCGTGGGTCTGGAATACGCCGACCGGCTTGCCGGACTGGATCAGCAAGGTCTGGTTGTCTTCCAGCTCGCGCAGCGAGGCCAGGATCTGGTCGAAGCAGGCCCAGTTGCGGGCGGCGCGGCCGATGCCGCCGTAGACCACCAGGTGTTTCGGATTTTCCGCCACTTCCGCGTCCAGGTTGTTTTGCAACATGCGGTAGGCCGCCTCGGCGCCCCAGGTCTTGCACACTTTGTCGGGACCGCGCGGCGCGCGCACCACGCGGCTGGCGTCGAAGCGAGGATCGTTGTCCAGGCTGCTCGATTCGGTAGGCATGTCGTCTCCTTGGAGTGAAACCAGGGAAACCGGATAGCTTCCCGCATGCTCGAAGGATAGGTTGTCTATACAACCAAGTCAATGGAATTTTGCCGCCAGCCGCCGGTTTTTTTTAAGGAATGCTCAATCGGCCGGCGCCGGCGGCTTCAGCGTCCGTTTCCCCTTGCCCGGCCTCGCGTTCAAGCAAGACCTGCTTGCGCTCGACGCCCCAGCGGTAGCCGGAAATCGCGCCGTCGTTACGCACCACGCGGTGGCAGGGAATGGCCACCGCCAGCGCATTCGCGGCGCAGGCGCCGGCCACCGCGCGCGCCCCGTTCGGCGCGCCGACGATCTGCGCCAGTTCGGCATAGCTGACGGTGCGTCCGGGCGGGATCGCGCGCAGCGCCTGCCAGACGCGCTGCTGGAAGACGGTGCCGCGCACGTCGAGCGGCAGGTCGAGGCCGATGCCGGGCCGCTCCACCAGCGCCACCACGCGCGCCACCACCTGTTCGAATTGCGCCTCGGCGCCGAGCAGCTCGGCCTTCGGGAAGCGGTCCTGCAGGTCGCGCGCCAGCGCTTCCGCATCGTCGCCGATGAGGATGGCGCAGATGCCCTTCTGCGTCGCCGCCACCAGGATCGCGCCGAGCGAACAGGCGCCGATGGCGAAGCGGATCGAGGCGCCGCTGCCGCCGCTGCGGAAGGCCGTCGGCGTCATGCCCAGCATGGCCGGCGCGGCGGCGTAAAAGCGCCCGCTGGATTGGAAGCCGGCGGCGTAGATGGCGTCGGTCACGCTGGCCTCGCTGGCCAGCCCGGCCTGGACGCGGCCGCCGCGCCGCGCCGCCGCATACGCCTTCGGCGTGATGCCCGTGTGCGCCTTGAAGACGCGGTGGAAATGGAAGCGGCTCATGCCGC
>DASYLQ010000036.1:0-10993 GCA_036009485.1 Janthinobacterium sp. | reverse complement strand
GCAGCCACGCCCTCATCGAGGGCGTCGGCATCACGGCCGCCACCAGTCAGCAGATCTGGCCCGACCATCCGGAAAAGGTGCTGGGCGCCACCGCCGACTTCGCCAACCGCCATCCGCGCACCTGCAAGGCGATGATCGCCGCCATCCTCGACGCCAGCCGCTGGATCGAAGCGTGCGCGGACAACCGGCGCCGGAGCGCCGCCGCGCTGGCCGCTTCGCCCTACGTCAACGCCAGCCTGGAAGCGATCGAAGAGCGTTTCCTCGGCCACTATCAAAATGGCCTGGGCGAATGCTGGGAAGACCCGCACTGCCTGAGCTTTTACCGCGGCGGCGAGGTCAACTTCCCCTATCTGTCGGACGGCATGTGGTTCATGACGCAGTTGCGCCGCTGGGGCTTGCTGAAGGCCGATCCGGACTACCTGGAGGTGGCCGCAGCCGTCAACCGCATCGACCTGTACCGTGACGCGGCAGCCATGACGGGCACGCCGCTGCCGGCCGAAGCGATGCGCCGCTCCACCCTGATCGACGGCGTCGTCTGGGATGGCAAGGATCCCGCTGTTTATGCCGCTTCCTTCGCCATCCGCCACGGTGCTTAAGGAACTTTACGCGCACTATTTTCGGGCGCGCGCACCGACTGCTGCACCGTTATCTATCGCGCCGTGAGCAACTTTGCGCAATCGATAATTATTACAAGGAAATAAAATACCTCTTTTCATTCTGCGCGCTGTATTTGACGCGTCTGGCACGTCTTTTGCTGAATAGAAGCTCAGGATCAATGGCGATCCCCTCATTTCAAGCGCTGGTCTAACGATGGACCGGCAGGACAACGGCGTCCGCCCGACCTGGTTTTATACCGGGCTGGGCGGACGCTTTTTTGTTTTCTACAGGGAGTCAATATTGCCGGCAAAGCGAACAGCATCAAACTTTTTTCCCTCGGCACGCCGCAGATGCGCGCCTTTCACCTGACCTGGATGGCGTTCTTCGTCTGTTTTTTCGCCTGGTTCGCCTGCGCGCCGCTGATGCCGGTTATCAAGACCGAGTTCGGCCTGAGCCTGGCCCAGATCGCCAACATCAACATCGCCGCGGTCGCCATCACGATCCTGGTGCGCATGCTGGTCGGCCCGCTGTGCGACCGCTTCGGCCCGCGCAAGACCTATACCGCGCTGTTGCTGCTGGGCGCGATCCCGGTGCTGGGCGTGGCCTTTTCGCACAGCTATGAAACCTTCCTGATGTTCCGCCTCGGCATAGGCGCGGCCGGCGCCAGCTTCGTCATCACCCAGTACCACACCTCGGTGATGTTCGCGCCGAAAGTGGTCGGCACGGCCAACGCGGCGGCGGCCGGCTGGGGCAATGCCGGCGGCGGTGCGGCGCAGGCGCTGATGCCGCTGCTGCTGGGCGCGCTCATGATGCTGGGCGTCGGCCAAAGCCTGGGCTGGCGCATCGCCCTGGTGGTGCCGGGCTTGTTCATGCTGCTGATGGCGGCGCTGTACTGGCGCTATACCCAGGACTGCCCGGAAGGCAATTACGCCGACTTGCGCGCCGCCGGCATCGCGATCGAAGGGGGCAAGGGTGGACCAAAAAGCGGCGGCTGGGACAGTTTCATCGGCGCTGCCAAAAACCACCGCGTCTGGTTGCTCTTCGTCACCTACGGCGCCTGCTTCGGCATCGAAATCTTCATCCACAATATCGCCGCCGTGTATTACGTCGACCATTTCGGCCTGTCGCTGACCAGCGCCGGCATGGCCGCCGGCAGCTTCGGCCTGCTGGCGCTGTTTGCCCGCGCCCTGGGCGGCTGGCTGTCCGACAAGGCGGCCCTGCGCGGCAACCTGAACAGCCGCGTCACCCTGCTGTTCCTGATGATGCTGGGCGAGGGCGCCGGCCTGCTGTGGTTTGCCCACGCCGACGGCGTAGTCTTGGCCGTCGCCGCCATGCTGACCTTCGGCCTGTGCACCCACATGGCTTGCGGCGCGACCTATGCGCTGGTGCCCTTCATCGACCGCAAGTCGCTGGGCGGTGTGGCCGGCATCATCGGCGCCGGCGGCAATGCCGGCGCGGTGCTGGCCGGCTTCCTGTTGAAAGGCCTGGGCAATACCCAGCAAACCCTGAGCGTGCTGGGCATCCTGGTCGGCGTCTCGGCCTTGTGCGCGCTGGCCGCCCGTTTCAGTGCGGTGGCCGAGGAATCGGTCATGGCTACCGCCAACGCCTGAGGAGAAAAAATGAAGATCATCGTTATCGGCCACGGCATGGTCGGCCATAAATTCCTCGAAAGCCTGGCCGGCTCCGGCAAAACCGAGTTGTCGGTGACGGTGCTGTGCGAAGAGCCGCGTCCGGCCTACGACCGGGTCCACCTGTCGGAATTTTTCGCCGGTAAATCGGCGCAGGAGCTGTCGCTGGTGCCGGAAGGCTTTTTCGAGCGCGGCAACATGCTGCTGAAACTGAACGCGCGCGCCATCGCCATCAACCGCGGCGCCAGGACCGTCACCGTCTCCAGCGGCGAGATCCTGCCCTACGACAAGCTGGTGCTGGCCACCGGCTCCACCCCCTTCGTGCCGCCGCTGCCGGGCAGGGAGCGCAAGGATTGCTTCGTCTACCGCACCATCGAAGACCTGGAAGCGATGCGCGAATGCGGCGCGCGCTCGCAGACCGGGGTGGTGGTCGGCGGCGGCTTGCTGGGACTCGAATGCGCCAAGGCCCTGCGCGACATGAAGCTCGACACCCACGTCGTCGAATTTGCGCCGCGCCTGATGGCGGTGCAGGTCGACGACGCCGGCGCGCGCATCCTGCGCCGCAAGATCGAAGACCTCGGCGTCACCGTCCATACGCATAAAAACACCCTGGCCATCGTCGATGGCGCCAGCGGCGCACACCGCATGCAGTTCGCCGACGGCGGCCACCTGGACGCCGACATGATCGTTTTCTCGGCCGGCATCCGCCCGCGCGACGACCTGGCGCGCGCCTGCGGCCTGGAGGTCGGTCCGCGCGGCGGCATCGCCATCGACGACCGCTGCCTGACCTCCGACCCGGATATCTACGCCATCGGCGAATGCGCGCTGTGGCGGGGCCAGACCTTCGGCCTGGTGGCGCCCGGCTACGACATGGCGCGCGCCGCCGCGTCGCAGCTGCTGGGCGGCGCGGCCGAGTTCCGCGGCGCCGACATGAGCACCAAGCTGAAACTGATGGGCGTCGACGTCGCCAGCATCGGCGACCCGCACGGCAGCGCCGAAGGCAGCCGCTCTTACCAGTTCACCGACGAGCGCAAGCAGGTATATAAAAAAATCGTCGTCTCCGATTGCGGCAAATACCTGCTGGGCGGCGTCATGGTCGGCGACGCCGGTGAATACGGGACTTTGCTGCAGATGATGTTGAACCGCATCGAGCTGCCAGAGTCGCCCGAGTTCCTGATCCTGCCGCAGGCCGACGGCGCCGCCCGGCCCGGCATCGGCGTCGACGCCTTGCCGGAATCGGCGCAGATCTGTTCCTGCAACAACGTCAGCAAGGGCGCGCTGTGCGCCGCCGTGGCCGGCGGCGCCACCTCCATCGGCGCGCTGAAAAGCTGCACCGGCGCCGGCACCACTTGCGGCGGCTGCGTGCCGCTGGTGACCCAGGTCATGAAGGCGGAAATGAAGAAGCTCGGCATGGCCGTCAACAACCATGTCTGCGAACACTTCGCCTATTCGCGCCAGGAGATTTACCACCTGGTGCGCGTCGGCCAGATCAAGACTTTCGGCGCATTGCTGGCGCAGCACGGCAAGGGCCTGGGCTGCGACATCTGCAAGCCGCTGGCCGCCAGCATCCTGGCTTCGTGCTGGAACGATTTCGTGCTGAAGTCCGAGCACGCCAGCCTGCAAGACACGAATGACTACTTCCTCGGGAATATACAAAAGGACGGCACGTATTCGGTGGTGCCGCGCATGCCGGGCGGCGAGATCACGCCGGACGGCTTGATCGCCGTCGGCCAGGTGGCCAAGAAATACGGCTTGTACACCAAGATCACCGGCGGCCAGCGCGTCGACATGTTCGGCGCCCGCGTCGAGCAGTTGCCGCCGATCTGGGAAGAATTGATCGCTGCCGGCTTCGAGTCCGGCCACGCCTACGGCAAATCGCTGCGCACCGTCAAATCCTGCGTCGGCTCGACCTGGTGCCGCTTCGGCGTCGGCGACAGCGTCGGCCTGGCGATCATGCTGGAAAACCGCTACAAGGGCTTGCGCGCGCCGCACAAGTTCAAGTTCGGCGTCTCGGGCTGCACCCGCGAATGCGCCGAGGCGCAGGGCAAGGATGTCGGCGTGATCGCCACCGACAAGGGCTGGAACCTCTACGTCTGCGGCAACGGCGGCATGAAACCGCGCCACGCCGAATTGCTGGCCTCCGACCTGGACCAGGAAACCCTGGTGCGCTATATCGACCGCTTCCTGATGTTTTACGTGCGCACCGGCGAGCGCCTGCAGCGCACCAGCACCTGGCGCGACAACCTGGAAGGCGGCCTGGATTACCTGAAGCAGGTGGTGGTCGAGGACAAGCTGGGCATCGGCGCCGAACTGGAAGCGCATATGCGCCATGTGATCGACACCTATGCCTGCGAATGGAAGGAAGCCGTCAGCGATCCGGCCACGCGCCGGCGCTTCCGCCATTTCGTCAACAGCGACAAACAGGACGAGAACGTGGTCTTCATGGAAGAGCGCGGCCAGATCCGTCCCGCCACGGCGGCAGAGCGCAAGCTGGCCGACATCGCCGTCGTCGTCAGGGCGGCCTAGCTGAACAGGAGAACAGAGATGCACAGAGACCTACAAGAAAATTTGCAGAACCTGCGCTGGAGCGCCGTTTGCGCGCTGGACCAGATCCTGCCCGACACCGGCGTCTGCGCGCTGGTCAACGACACCCAGGTGGCGGTATTCCGCGTCGGCGCCGGCGCCGAGCGGGTTTTCGCGATCGCCAACGTCGACCCGAAATCCGGCGCCGCCGTGCTGTCGCGCGGCCTGGTCGGCAGCCTGGGCGAGCGCCTCGTCGTCGCCTCGCCGATCTACAAGCAGCACTTCGATTTGCGCACCGGCGAATGCATCGAGATACCGGAACAGCCGGTGGCCAGCTACCCGGTGCGCATCGACGCCGGCCAGGTCTGGGTCGGCGCATGAAACCCGGCGCCGGAAAACCCGCGCTGGTGGTGGTCGGCAACGGCATGGCCGGCATGCGCACGGTCGAGGAGTTGCACAAGCTGGCGCCCGAGCTGTACGACATCACCGTGTTCGGCGCCGAGCCGCACGGCAATTACAACCGCATCCTGCTGTCGCCGCTGCTGGCCGGCGAAAAGAGCGTCGACGACATCATGCTGCACACGCGCGACTGGTACCGCCGGCACGGCATCGTCCTGCACGCCGGCGACCCGGTCGAGCATATCGACCGCCGCCGCCGCATCGTGCGTTCCCGCTCCGGCATCGAGGCGCATTACGACCGCCTGTTGCTGGCGACCGGTTCCACACCCTTCATCCTGCCGGTGCCCGGACACCAGCTGGACGGCGTGATCGCCTTCCGCGATCTGCAGGACGTGGCGACGATGCTGGAGGCGGCGCAAAACCACCGCCATGCGGTGGTCATCGGCGGCGGCCTGCTCGGGCTGGAAGCGGCCAACGGCTTGCGCCGCCAGGGCATGGAGGTGACGGTGCTGCACGTCACGGACAGCCTGATGAACCAGCAGCTGGACAAGCCGGCGGCGGCGCTGCTGCGCCAGGCGCTGGAAGGCCAGGGCTTGCGCTTCGTGCTGAATGCGCAGACGGCGGAGATCGCCGGGCCCGGGCGCGTGACGGCGGTGCGCTACAGGGAGGGAGGCGCAGGGAAGGATGCAGCGCAGGACGCAGTGACCGAGATCCCGGCCGACCTGGTGGTGATGGCCGCCGGCGTGCGCCCGAATATCGCGTTGGCGCAGCGGGCCGGCCTGCATTGCGAACGCGCCATCGTGGTCGACGATACGCTGCAAAGCTATGACCCGCGCATCTACGCCGTCGGCGAATGCGTGCAGCACCGCAGCGCCACCTTTGGCCTGGTGGCGCCGATCTGGGAACAGGCGCGCGTCTGCGGCGCCCACCTGGCCGGCGCCGGCCACCGCCGCTACGTCCAGCAAGCCAGCCCGACCCGGCTGAAAGTGAGCGGCGTCGACCTGTATTCGGTCGGCGATTTCATTGGCGGCCCCGACAGCGAAGACCTGGTCTTGCGCGATCCGCGCCGCGGCGTCTACAAGCGCCTGGTCTTGCAGGGCAACCGCCTTGCCGGCGCGGTGCTGTACGGCGACGTCCAGGACGGCCCCTGGTATTTCGACCTGATCCAGCGGGGCAGCGACATCGGCGCGCTGCGCCAGCATCTGTTGTTTGGTCGGGCCACGAGCGGCCGGGCCACGAGCGGCCGGGCCACGAGCGGCCAGGCGCTGTGCGGGCTGGCCGCCTGAACGGAGTCCCGCCTTGAATTTCCCCTCCATTCCGCTCCAGCTCCAGCCCCGGCTGCCGGTAAAAACCACTTGCCCGTATTGCGGCGTCGGCTGCGGCGTGCTGGCCACGCCCATGGGCGAGGGCGGCGCCCTCATCGCCGGCGACGGCGCGCATGCGGCGAACGCCGGCCGGCTGTGCGTGAAAGGCGCGGCGCTGGGCGAAACCCTGGGCCTGGACGGCCGCCTGCTGTACCCGCAGCTGCGCGGTGAAAACGGGCTGGCGCGCGTGTCCTGGGATGCGGCGCTGGAGCGCGTCGCCGATGAATGGCGCGCCATCATCGCCGAGCACGGGCCGGACGCGGTGGCCCTGTATGTCTCCGGCCAGCTCCTGACCGAAGACTATTACATCGCCAACAAGCTGATGAAGGGGTATATCGGCAGCGCCAATATCGACACCAATTCGCGCCTGTGCATGTCGTCGGCGGTGGCCGGCCACAAGCGCGCCTTCGGCGCAGACCTGGTACCGGGTTGCTATGAAGACTTCGAGCTGGCCGACATGGTGGTGCTGGTCGGCTCGAATACGGCGTGGTGCCACCCCATCCTGTTCCAGCGCATCGCCCGCATCAAGGAAGCGCGGCCGGAGGTGAAGCTGGTGGTGATCGACCCGCGCCGCACCGCCACCTGCGAATCGGCCGACCTGCATCTGCCGCTCAAGGCCGGCACCGACGTCTGGCTGTTCAACGGCTTGCTGTGCTACCTGGCGCAAAACGGCGCCGCCGATGCCGCCTTTGTGGCGGCCAGCACGCAGGGCCTGGAACAGGCGCTGGCGGCGGCCGAAGCGGATTGCGCCGACCCCGCCGCTGTCGCCGAGATCTGCGGCCTGGACCTGGCCGACTTGCTGGCGTTTTACCGCTGGTTCGCCGCGACGGCCAAGGTGGTGACGGCTTTTTCGCAGGGCGTGAACCAGTCCGGCGCCGGTACCGACAAGGTCAACAGCATTATCAATTGCCATTTGATCGGCGGCCGCATCGGCCGGCCCGGCATGGGGCCGTTTTCGCTGACCGGCCAGCCGAACGCGATGGGCGGGCGCGAAGTGGGCGGCCTGGCCAATATGCTGGCGGCGCATATGGACCTGGACAATGCGCTGCACCGCGAGACGGTGCAAAGCTTCTGGGATGCGCCGCGCATCGCCGACAAGCCGGGGCTCAAGGCAGTCGAACTGTTCCAGGCGATCGAGCAGGGCCGGGTGAAGGCGGTGTGGATCATCGCCACCAATCCGGTGGTCAGCCTGCCGGACGCCGACCAGGTCCGGCGCGCGCTGGAAAAATGCGCATTGGTGGTGGTGTCGGATATCGTTCAGCACAGCGACACGAATGACTTTGCCGACGTCTTGCTGCCGGCCCTGGGCTGGGGCGAAAAGGATGGCACGGTGAGCAATTCCGAGCGCCGCATCTCGCGCCAGCGCGGCTTCCTGCCGGCGCCGGGAGAGGCGCTGCCCGACTGGCTGATCCTGTGCCGCTTCGCGCAAAAGCTGGGCTTTTCCGGCTTCGGCTTCAGCGCCGCGCACGCCATTTTCGACGAGCATGCGCGCCTGAGCGGCTATCGCAACAGCAGCAACGGCGCCAACGGAGACGGCGCCGGCGTGCCGCGCGTCTTCGATATCTCCGGGCTGGCCGGCATCGGCGAGAGCGGCTATGCCGCTTTGCAGCCGCTGCAATGGCCGCTGCCTTCATCCCCGTCTTCTTCGCCTCAAGCCAAGGTTCAGCCCGGGGCGGCGGCGCGCCTGTTCGGCGACGGCCGCTTCGCTTTCGCCGACGGCCGCGCGCGTTTCATCGCGACCGCGCCGCGCGGGCCGGTGCATGCGACCGATGCAGACTACCCGCTGGCGCTGAACACGGGCCGCGTGCGCGACCAGTGGCATACGATGACGCGCACCGGCAAATCGGCCAGGCTGGCCGAGCACGTCGCCGAATCCTTCATCGACATCCATCCGCAGGATGCGCTGCTGTACGGCGTGCGCGAAGACGAACTGGCGCGCGTATCGACGCGCTGGGGCGCGATGGTGGCGCGGGTCCGGCATGGCGGCGGCATCGCCCGCGGCGCGCTGTTCGTGCCCATCCACTGGAGCGGGCAGTCGGCCTCGGACGCTCGCGTCGGGGCGCTGGTCAATCCGGTGGTGGACCCGGTCTCGGGCGAGCCCGAGTTCAAGCACACGCCGGCGCGGGTCCAGCCTTTCGGCGTGGCCTGGCACGGCTTCATCCTGAGCCGCGCCGAACTGGCGCTGGACGGCGTCGCCCACTGGACCCGGGTCCAGGGCAGCGCCTGCGTGCGTTATGAAGTGGCGGGGCGCAACAGCATCGCCGATTATGCCGCCTGGGCGCGCGCACTGCTGGGCGTGGCCGACCCGCAGGCCGACTGGCTCGACTACGCCGACCGCAGCGCCGGCGTTTACCGCGCGGCGCACCTGGTCGGCGAGCGCATCGAACAATGCCTGTTCCTGTCGCCGCGCCCGGACTTGCCGCCGCGCGCCTGGCTGGCCAGCCTGTTCGCCAGGGAGCGCCTGGACGATGGCGAGCGCGCCGGTTTGCTGCTGGGCCGGGCGCTCGAGGCGGGGGCGGACGCCGGCGCCACCGTATGTTCCTGCTTCGGCGTCGGCCGCAACACGATTTGCGCGGCCATCCGCGAACAGGATTTGACATCGGCGGCCGAGGTGACGGCTTGCCTGAAAGCCGGCGGCAATTGCGGTTCCTGCGTGCCGGAGATTAAGAAGTTGCTGGCCGAGACGCGCAGCGCTGCAGCCGGAGGGGCAGCAGAGGATTCATTGTTGAATAAATATGATGCTAAGGCGAAATAATCATATGCATATAGCTTCTGTTTCGTATGCAAGCTCGAGAATGCGGCATAGACTGGCGTTTAGTCCATCTATCCTATAAATCATGTCGGCCGTCCTTTCCAGCTGCACCGTTGAATCCGATTTTCGCGTCGAACCCTTCGATGGCCCGCTGGGCGCCGCCATCGTCAATCTGGACCTGTCGAAGCCGCTCAGCGATGCGGATTTCAAGCGCATCCATCGCGCCCACCTCGATCATCACGTGCTGGTGTTCCGCGACCAGCGCATCACGCCGCGCCAGCAGATCGATTTCAGCCGCCGCTTCGGCAATCTGCAAATCCATGTGCTGCGCAATTTCCAGCTGGCCTATCATCCGGAAATCATGCTGATCTCGAATATCATCGAGAACGGCCAGCCTATCGGCCTGGGCGATGCCGGCCACTTCTGGCATTCCGACCTGTCGTACAAGGAAGTGCCCAGCCTCGGTTCGATGCTGCATGCGCAGGAATTGCCGGCCGAAGGCGGCGACACCCTGTTCGCCAACCAGCACCTGGCTTACGAAACGCTGCCGGCGGCCTTGCTGAAGGCGGTGCAGGGCGCGCGCGCCGAGCATAGCTACCTGGCGCAATACGCCGAGCTGCAGCGCCGCAACCCCTTCCGCCCGAACCTGACCCAGGCCCAGATCGACGAAGTGAAACCGGTGCTCCAGCCGGTGGTGCGCGTGCATCCGGAAACCGGGCGCCGCGCGCTGTTCGTCAGCGAGCATTTCACGACCCGCATCGCCGGCCTGCCGGAAGATGAAAGCCGCGCCCTGCTCGACGAGTTGTTCGCCCACAGCACCAAGCCGGAATTCGTCTACCGCCACCAATGGCAGCCGCACGACATGGTGTTCTGGGATAACCGCTCGCTGATGCACCTGGCCTCCGGCTGCCCGAACGAGCAGCGCCGCATGCTGTACCGCACCACCATCGAAGGCGACCTGCCGTTCTGAGATGGCGGCAGTCGAGGCTCAAGGAAACGCTCCAATTCGGCCAAGAAATGTTATGTTAGCGTTATCCGGCGTACAAACAGCGGCGCCGGCCCCGCTCAAACTGCAAGGCCAAGCTCAGGGAGAGACCACATGCGCCGTCCCATCGTCATCGTTCCTGCCTGCCTCAACCACACCGGCGTCCATGCCTGCCATACCATCCAGAGCAAATACCTCGACGCCGTGCTGATCGGCGCGCACGCCATGCCGCTGGTGCTGCCGGCCCTGGGCGACGCCAACGACATGGAGGCGCTGCTGGCCACCGCCGACGGCGTCATGCTGACCGGGTCGCCATCGAATGTGCACCCGAGCCTGTTCGGCGAAGACGTGCTGGACCCGTCGCTGCCGCTCGATACCATGCGCGACGCCACCATCATGCCGCTGATCCGCGCGGCGCTGAAACGCGGCATTCCGCTGCTGGCGATATGCCGCGGCTTCCAGGAAATGAACGTGGCCCTGGGCGGCAGCCTGCACCAGGCGGTGCAGCAGGTCGAGGGTTTCTTCGACCACCGCGAAGACGAGACGCTGCCGCTGGAACAACAATACGGCCCCGCCCACCGCGTGTTGCTGGAGCCGGGCGGGCGCATGGCGCAGATTCTCGGCGGCGCCGGCGGCATCATGGTCAATTCCCTGCATGGCCAGGGCGTGGCGCGGCTGGCGCCCGGGCTGGCGGTCGAGGCGCGCGCCGAGGACGGCCTGGTCGAGGCGTATTCGATGCCGGCCG
>DASYLQ010000035.1:0-9188 GCA_036009485.1 Janthinobacterium sp. | reverse complement strand
GCACTATGCCGGCCTGATCGCCGCCGGCCTGTACCCGAACCCGGTGCCGCACGCCGACTTCGTCACCTCGACCACGCATAAATCGCTGCGCGGCCCGCGCGGCGGCATCATCCTGATGAAGGCCGAGCACGAGAAAGCCATCAATTCGGCGATCTTCCCCGGCATCCAGGGCGGTCCGCTGATGCATGTGATCGCCGGCAAGGCCGTGGCTTTCCAGGAAGCGCTCAGCCCGGACTTCGTCGCGTACCAGAAACAGGTCGTCAAGAACGCCGACGCGCTGGCCAAAACGCTGATTGCGCGCGGCTTGCGCATCGTTTCCGGCGGCACCGAATCGCACGTGATGCTGGTCGACCTGCGCGCCAAGAACCTGACCGGCAAGGAAGCCGAAGCGATCCTCGGCCAGGCCCACATCACCTGCAACAAGAACGGCATCCCGAACGATCCGCAAAAGCCGTTCGTGACCTCCGGCATCCGTCTCGGCAGCCCGGCCATGACCACGCGCGGCTTCAAGGAGGCCGAGGCGGTCCAGGTCGGCAACCTGATTGCCGACGTGCTGGACAATCCGCATGACGCCGCGACCATCGAACGGGTCAAGGCGGGGGTAAAAGTATTGGCCGACGCGCATCCGGTTTATGCTGCATAATCCGCGCCAGCGGGCCGGCTAATCTCGGGCGCGCGCCCGGTTTTCGCAGGGCGCGCGTCCGTTTCCATCTGTTTAAACGTTTGTCCTTCAGCCGTCAACATGAAATGTCCGTTCTGTCATCATGAAGAAACCCAGGTCCTCGATACCCGCGTATCGGAGGAGGGCGACGCCATCCGGCGCCGGCGGCGCTGCGGCAAATGCGACAAGCGCTTCACGACTTACGAACGGATTGAACTTATGATGCCGGTCGTCGTCAAAAAGAATGGCAGCCGGACGGAGTTCGCTGCGGCTAAGTTGCGCGGCAGTTTGATGCTGGCCTTGCGCAAGCGTCCCGTCGCGGCAGCCTCTGTCGATACGGCCATCCTGTCGATTGAAGAAAAATTGCTCACCAGCGGCAAGCGCGAAGTCGATTCCGGCTATATCGGCGAACTGGTCATGCAGGAATTGAAGCGTCTCGACAAGATCGCCTACATCCGTTTCGCCTCCGTGTATAAAAATTTCGAAGACCTGGCCGAGTTCCAGGATGCCATCGCCGAAGTGGGCCAGGCGCGCAAACCCTGAGCTTTTTGCCTCTAGCACAGGCCATTCTTTTCTGCAATGGCGCCTGTCAATTTCCATACGATTATTTGGTCCTTTTCCCAGCGTTTTTAACGGGCGCTTGCGATTTCTCACGCCTGCGGATGGGCGCACTGATAACTTCTAGCTCAGCCATTTGGGGACGGCGCGGCTCGCTATTCCGCTATTCCCCTAGCGCCGGCCTTGCTTCGCGCACTTTTTTGGCGTCAACACCTTTCCTTTGGAGATATCGCATGCGCAGGCGTCCGGGTGGCGGTTTCACGCTGATCGAAGTGCTGGTGGCGATCTGCGTGCTGGCGCTGGGCGTGATCGGCGGCACGGCGATGCAGCTGGCGGCGCTGCGCACCCGGCATCAGTCGGCCCTGTTGTCGAATGCGGTGCAGCTGGCGTCCGCGATGGCCGACAAAATGCGCGCCAACAGCGAGCAGATGCAACTCGGCGACAGCGACAATCCCTACCTTGACCTGCATTACGATGCCGCCGCCGATGCCGCGCCGGCGGCGCCGGGCGCGCTGTGTTTTTCTGCCTGCGCTGCAATAGCGCGCAATTGGCCAGCTTCGATATCTATGAATTGAAACAGCAGGTGCGGGCCACCTTGCCGGCCGGGCGGCTGGTGATTTGCCGCGACAGCCAGGCGTGGAAGCAGGGCTTGAGCTGGGATTGCCATGCGGCGGCCGGGGCGCCCATCGTGATCAAGCTCGGCTGGCGAGGCAAGAATCCGGACGGCACGCCGCTGCAGGACGACGCGGGCAAGGATGGTCCGGCCGTGGCGCTAACGCTGACGGGAGCGCTTCAGTGATCCCGTCCTTGACATCACCCCTGACCCCATCCTTGAGGGCATGCTGCGCGGCCAGACGCTTGCGCTCAGGCGGCCTGAGCGTGGTCGAATTGATGGTGTCGCTGGCGCTCGGCTTGCTGGTCATGCTGACCTGCAGCGCGCTGCTGGTGTCGGCCAGCGCCAGTTATGCCGGTCAGACCGAAGCGACCCGCCTCAACGACAGCGCACGCTACGCGCTGGAGGCCGTGACGCGGGCCGTGCGCCAGAGCGCCTTCGTCAACTGGGATGTCGTCGATGCGCCGGTCGGTACCCAGCCCGAGGATAGCGCCAACGTCGGCGGCCTCGATGCCCGCAGTCTGGCCCGCGACAGCGAGGGCATCGACGCGCCGCTGGCCGGCGCCGTGAATGGCAGCGACGTGCTGGCCCTGCGTTATTACGGCGCCGGGACCGGGCCTGGCGGCGACGGTTCGGTCATCAACTGCGCCGGCTTCGGCGTCGGCGCCGGCAACTCGGAAGCGGCGCGCGGCTGGAGTATTTTCTATGTCGCCAGCGACGCCTCCGGCGAGGCCGAACTGCGCTGCAAATACCGCGGCGAAAAAAGCTGGGGCGCCGATGCGCTGGTGCGCGGCGTCGACAGCTTTCAAGTCTTGTATGGAATCGATAGCGATGATCCGGCCGACGGCGCGCCGAATCAATACCTCAGCGCGACGGCCATAGCCGTGCTCGATGCCGCCCTGGTGCTGGATGGCGCCGACGCCGCGGCCAGACAGCGCGACCGGAATAAAAAGACCCACTGGAAACGGGTGGTCAGCCTGAAGATCGCCTTGCTCTTGCATGGGCAGCCCGGTTCGGGGCTCGACGGCGTGCCGGCCCGCTTCGATTTATTCGGCAAGGACTACGCCGACGCCTATGGCCGCGGCGATCCGGGCGTGAGCATCGATGAACAGATGCTGGCTCCGGCCTTGCGTCTGCGCGCGCGCCAGCTGGTGGTCGTGACCATCCTGCTGCGTAACCGGCCGGTATAGGCGCGGCGATGCCTTGCACCGGCCGGCGCAAGCGGCTGCAGCAATCCGGCGCGGCCTTGCTGGTGGCGCTGTTCATGCTGGTGACCGTGTTGTTGTTGGGTATATCGGCGGCAAGAATGGCATTGCAGGGTGAAAAGGCGGCGCGCGGCGAGCGTGACCGGCATATTGCGTTTCAAGCGGCCGAGGAGGCCTTGATGGATGCGGAAAACGATATCGAAGGCAGTCCCGCCTTCCCCGGCCGCAGCGCCATGTTCGCGCCCGACAGCGCGCTTGGTTTTGCCGACGGCTGCGGCGCGGGCGACGCCAGCCCCAACCTCGGCCTGTGCCTGCATGCGCTGGATGGCGCGGCGCCGGTCTGGCAAAGCGTGGATTTTTCCGACGAGGGCAGCGCGACGGTGAGATCTGTACCGTTCGGCAAATTCACCGGCGCGGTCATGCAGACCGGCGAGGGCTTCCTGCCGTTCAAGCGGCCGCGCTACATCATCGAACTGGTGCCCTACACGCAAGAGGGCGAGGACGCCGGGCCGCAGCGCAGTTATTTCTATCGCGTCACCGCCATCGGCTTTGGCAGCAGCGAAAATACCGAGGTAGTGTTGCAAAGCTTTTACCGCAAGCCGCCGCCGCATGGGGGCACCAGGTGAAGCGCTGGAGCGCAGCGTCGGCCTTGGTGCCGGCGGCGCTGGCGCTGCTGCTGGCTTTGCCCGGCTGTATGGGCAGCGCCGCCGGCGCCGTGCCCGCCGTTGAGATCATGAATGGGGCGCTGGGCCTGGCGGGGACGCGGGTGCCGCCCAACCTGCTGTTGAACCTGGCGCTGAACGACAGCGCGGCGGCTGCGGCCTATCCCGGCACAGGCGCCGGCGCCTATGCACGCAATAAGGAATACCTCGGTTATTTCGATCCGCACTCCTGCTACCACTACCCGTACCGGCCTGTCCCGGGCAGCGCTGCGACACAGCCCGACCTGGCGGAAGCCAGCGGCTATTTCTCGGTGCTGAAAGCGGCCGACGCGCAACACGAATGCGGCGGCGATTCATTCAGCGGCAACTTCATGAACTGGGCCAGCGCCTCGACCCTGGATATCCTGCGCTACGCCCTGAGTGGCGGCGACCGCGTGATCGACAAGGCCGGCCTGAGCGTATTGCAGCGCGCCTATCTGCCCGATGGCAAACAAAATGGCTCGCCGGACGGCAAGCCGGCCGGCAAGCCGGAGGTCGATTTCTATGCCCATCCCGCTTATTTCCCGCGCAAGCGGCTAGTCGCCGGCGTACCCAGCGAGACCAGCCGGCCGATACAGGTCACGCCTTTCGATACCCCGGTGCTATACATCGTTTCTTGCCGCAACCGGATTTTGTTCAGCAATTCCGCTGACGGTGGCGACTGCGACACGCCGCCGCTGCCTGGGCGGACGGATAAATATTTCGGGGAATTCCTGGCGCGGGTCGAAGTCTGCGACCGCACGGAAGGGCCGCAGCGGACTGACCTGTGCGTCGCTTACGGCAGTCGCTACAAACCGTCCGGCGCCTTGCAGCGCTACGCCGGCACGCTGCGGCTCGGCTTGATGAGTTACCTGACCGAGCACGGCGCCGGCGAACCGAACCTGTATGGCGGCGTGCTGCGGGCGCCGCTCGAGCATATCGGCGAGCTGCGCCGCGACCCGCCGGAGTTTGCCGCCGCCGTCAATGGCCGACCGGAATGGAGCCGCAGCAATGGCGTGCTGTATGCGGATCCGGCGCAGCGCGCGGCGGGCGCCAGTGGACTCATCAATTACGTCAATCAGCTGGGCCGCGCCACGCCGTCGGGCCGCGGCCGCTACAAGAGCGCCGATCCGCTCGGCGAGTTGTACTACGAAGCCTTGCGTTATGTGCAGGGCCGTCAGCCGAGCGCGGGCGCAGCGGAGTTTGGCAGCGATGAAGGTTTCCCCGTGTTTAAGAGCTGGACCGATCCCCTTGTCGCTGCCTGTCAGCGCAACGTTTTCCTGACCATTGCGAATGCGGGCGCGGCCGGCGATCGCTACGTGCCGGGGAACAGCCGCGCCGATTACCTGGATGCGGCCCGTGGCGACGATGTGTTCGGCAAACTGGCGCCGATGAATGTCATGGCCTGGACGCGCCGCGTCGGCGAGATGGAAGCCGACAGCGCCGGCGCTGCCGGCAATCCGGCGCCGCGCACCGGTCTGGCGGCGCTCGAGCTGCAAAACACCGGCGATGCCGGCCGCGGCAGTTATTACATGGCCGGGCTGGCCTACTGGGCGCATACCGCTCCGCTGCGGGCGGACCAGCCGGCGCGGGTGGACAACTATAGGGTGGATAATTACGTCATCGACCTCGACTTCGGCGGCAACGGCAGCATTGAAGACAGCAATCCGCGCCCCATCAAACCGCGCAACAGCCAGTTGTACCTGGCCGCGAAATATGGCGGCTTCCTGGATGCGAATCAGGATGGCAATCCTTTTCAAACGAGCGCCGGCGCATCCGCGTCCGCGAACAGCCATGCCGAATGGAGCGCCGGCGGCGACAATCCGGCGCATTATTTCCTGGGTGGAGATCCCGCCGCCCTGATCGCCGCCGTTCGGACCATCTTTGCCGCAGCCGGCGCGGCTTCCGGGCGTTCGCCGGGCGGACTGGTCATGGCGATGCAAACGGCGCGCGACGACGCTTATGTGTTCCAGGCCGAGTTCGACCAGGGCGACTGGAGCGGACGTCTGTCCCGGCTGGCGCTGGGCGTCGATGCGAACGGCGACATGCAAATCGGCGCCGTCCTGTGGGAAGCCGGGCAGATCCTGTCCGGCGATAGCGGTAATGCCGGCAAAGAACCGGCACGGGCCGCGCGGCCGGCGCCGGCGCAGCGCCAGATCTACACGGCGGGCAAGGTCGCCGGTATCGGCAGCGCCACCATTGCCTTCGCATGGAATGCGCTGTCGGAGCAGCAACGCGATTTGCTCGACCGCCCGCCGCCATCGGCCGGCGCCAACAGCGTGCGCGACGGTTTGGGGGAACAGCGTCTGAACTATGTGCGCGGCGACCGCAGCCTGGAAATCGGCCAGCCCGGCGGCCTATTCCGCCGCCGCGGCGGCGTGCTGGGCGACGCCGTCAATGCACCTCCGCTGTATGTCGGCGCGCCCTCGGCCGCAGCGCAGGGCAAGGGTTACGACGCCTTTTACGCCAGCCATCAAATGCGCCGGCGCATGGTCTACCTGGGCGCCAACGACGGCATGCTGCATGCGTTCGATGCCGCCAATGGAGAAGAGTTGTTTGCGTATATTCCCGATGCGCTGATCGGCACGCTGAATGAACTCGGCGACATCTCCTATGCGCACCGGCCGTATGTCGATGGCGCCGCCGGGGCCGGCGTTGCGCTTGTCCAGGGGGAATGGAAAAGCGTGCTGGTCTCGGGACTGGGCGGCGGAGCACAAGGCGTGTTCGCGCTGGACGTGAGCGACCCCGAGCACTTTCAGGCGGGCGGCGCCCTGTGGGAGTTTACCGACAGGGACGATGCCGGCATCGGCAATGTCATGGCGGCGCCGCTGGTCGCCAGGTTCAAGACCGGTCTCAAGGGAGCGGTGCCCGAGTACCGCTATTTCGCGGTGGTGGCGAGCGGCTTGAATAATTATGTGGACGATGGCAAGGGACGGTTTAACGGCGCCGGCAGCGGCGCGCTGTTCCTGCTGGCGCTGGACAAGCCGGCATCGGCTGCGTGGACGCTGGGCGTCAATTACTACAAGCTGGTCACGCCGATCGCGGAAGCGGACGCCGCCAATGGACTCGGGCCGCCGGCGCTGGTCATCGGCGGCGACGGCGCCGTACGTTATGCCTACGCCGGCGATTTGCAGGGCAATTTGTGGCGCTTCGATTTTTCCGCCGGCGCGCCCTGGAGCAATAGCGTCGGCCCCGGCGCCGGCAAACAACCCTTGTTCGTCGCGCGCGACGGCAGCGGCCGGCGCCAGCCGATCACGCAGCAACCGGCGGTGGTGTTTGCTCCCGGCGGTGGTTACCTGGTGATGTTTGGCACCGGAAAATTCATCGAAAAAGCGGATGCCTTGCCGGAAAACTTCCAGCCGCAATCGTTTTATGCGGTACGCGATACGGCCGGCGATGCGCCGGCCGTGCTTGGCGGACGCGCCGCGCTCGCGCCGCGCAGCCTGGATGCCGGCGCAGCCAATGACCCAAGTGCGGGCGCAGGCGAGAAGGACGGTTTGACGGTCCGCGGCGGCGACATCGCGTATTCCGGCGCGTCCGCCAAAGCGGGCTGGTATGTCGATTTCGCCGACGTCAAGCCCGGCGGCGAACGCAGCGTCAGCGGCGCCGTGCTCGCCGCCGGCAAGGTGTTTTTCAATACCTTGTTGCCGGGAAGCGAAGCCTGCGGGGCAGCGAAAACGCGCACTTATGGCCTCGATGCGCTGACCGGACTGGCCTTCGATAGCGAAGGGAAAGCGCGCAGCGGCATGGTGAGCGGATGGTTGTCGGAAGAGACGATGCGTGGTCCTCCTGTTGTCCTGGAAATGAGCGCCGTGGCTGGGCAGCGCGAGGCGACGGGCCGGGCTACCGTCACAAAACGGTATGTGGTGCTCAATCCCGTCCAAGCCGCCGGTGCGGCAGCAGTGAAGCCCGGGCCGGCGGCCGCGCCGGGGGCGAAGAGCGCCGTCTCGGTGCCGGCCAGACGCATCAGCTGGCGCGAAGTGGCCAACTGGCGCGAATTGCATGACGCGGCAATCAAATCAATCAAATAGGCGAGCAAACATGAAACGTGGCGCAGGTTTTACCTTGATCGAATTGATGATTGTGCTCACCATCATCGGCATCCTGGCGGCGATGGTGTATCCATCCTTTCATCGCTACGTCGTCAGGAGCAAGCGCGTGCAGGCCCAGGGGCTCTTGCTGCAACTGATGCAGCAGCAAGAGCGTTATTTTTCGCAAAATAACCGTTACCTGGCATTTTCCGCCGCCTCGAGCGATCCGCTGCAGCCGTTTTTCAAATGGTGGTCGGGCAATAGCGCAAGCGACAGCGCGTATGAGATGGGCGGCGCGGCCTGTCCGGACCAGCCCATCACCGAATGCGTGGAGCTGAGTGCGACCCCGGGCACGGATAAGGTCGACAAGCATTTCCGCGACGACGATTGCGGCGTGCTCACCATGAACAGTGTCGGCCGCCGTGCCGCGAGCGGCCGCGCCGAACATTGCTGGCCGTGATGTCCGGCCTGCGCATGCGGGGTTTCACGCTGACCGAACTGATGGTGGTGCTGGCCATCGCCGCCATTCTCGCCGGCGTGGCCCTGCCCAGCTTCCGCGAATTGATAGAACGCCAGCGCTTGCGCACCACGGCGAACGACTTGTTTGCGGCAATCGACCTGACGCGTTCGCAGGCGATCACCCGCGGCCGCCGCGTCACCATGATGCCGGCCGATCCGGGCGGCAGCGACTGGAGCAAAGGCTGGCTGGTGTTTGTCGACAAGAACGGCAACCGCAAGGCGGACCCGGACGAGGAACGCATTTTCGAGCAAGGCCCGGTCGCGGCCGGCATTTCAATCCGCTACGCTTTTTCGGCATCGCCGGCGCCATCCTATATCGCCTACAATAGTGCCGGCCGCAGTTGCAGCGCGACGAACAGCCTGGCTGCGCACTGGGGCACCATATCGGTGTTGCTGGGAAAGCAGGCCCGGCATATTAAAATCAATATGCTGGGCCGGGCGCGCATCTGCGATCCGCACAAGGATGCGGACTGCAGCGGCGCTGCCGATTCCTGATGCGGCGTTCGCCGGCGCCGGTGCGGCCGCCTTCTTCACTATTTAAAAGATATCCGTGCAAATACTCAACGATACAGAGGGCATGCGCCTGGCCCTGGAATGGGCCGCCAAGGGGCTGTATACGACATCGCCCAATCCGCGCATCGGTTGCGTCATCGTCAGGGATGGCCAGGTGATCGGCGCCGGCGTGACCCAGCCCGCCGGCCAGGACCATGCCGAGATACAAGCCTTGAAAGACGCCCAGGCCCGCGGCCACGACGTGCGCGGCGCCACCGCCTACGTCACGCTGGAACCTTGCAACCACCACGGCCGCACGCCGCCCTGTTCGGATGCGCTGGTGCGCGCCGGACTGGGCCGTGTGGTCGCCGCCATGAGCGACCCGAATCCGCTGGTGGCGGGGCAGGGCCTGGCCAGGCTGGAAGCGGC
>DASYLQ010000034.1:0-4413 GCA_036009485.1 Janthinobacterium sp. | reverse complement strand
CGCCTTGACTGGATCCAGATCCAGTTCGGAAATCGCTTTGAATGTGTCATGGGAAATCATCGTTGATCCTTTTTTGTAGAGATTAAGTTCGATAAAAGACGGCGGGCATGTCGCTGCCTGCATTCCGGTGTCGTCCTCCCTGTCGAATAGTCTGTCCTGCTACTAGATTGCAGCAGACTAATTTTTTGAATGCCTTTGATACGGAACATTCGATGTTGATTGTTATGTAGACGGGAATTGGCGGACTTGATATTAATCAATGTTCGCTAAGGAAATTCTTAACGAACCAACGTGTATTCCGACGTCGAAATAAGAAAAGCGGAGAGGAGGCTTAGGGTGCTGCGAGCTGCGTTTCCGAGGGGAAGGCGCTGTCTGGACTGCCGGCTTCGATCGGTACCGAAACATGGATAGTGGTGCCGGAACCGGGTGCACTGGTAATGCTGAACTGGCCACCGAGAATGCGCATGCGTTCCTCGATACCGACCAGGCCGAAAGAAGCGGCCTTGCTGCGGCCTTCCATCGGCATGCCGATGCCGTTGTCGCGTACCCGCATCGACAGCCGTTGGCCGGCCTGGCGCAATTCGACCTGGACCAGGCTGGCGTTGGCGTGCTGGGTGATGTTGCTGAGCGATTCTTGCAGGATGCGGAAAAAAGCCGTGGCGCAGTGGTCGCTGACATGGATTTCGGGCTGATTGTCGTTCAGTTCGCAGACGATGCCCGTGCGGCGGCGGAATTCGGCGATTTGCCATTCGACCGCGGCGTTCAGGCCGAGGTCGAGCACGTTCGGACGCAAATCGTTGATGATCTGCCGCACGCTCTTGATGGTGGCGTCGATCTGTTCCAGCGTGCCCCGTGCGCGCGCATGCAGGCGCGGATGTTTGTACTCGGTGCGGGTCGCCAGCATGTCGGCCTCGATGCGCAGCACCAGCAGGTTTTGGCCGAGGTCGTCGTGGATTTCGCGGGCAATGCGCTTGCGTTCCTCTTCCTTGATCTGCTCGGCGTGGGCGCCCAGCCGGCGCAGCTTCTGGTGCGACAATTGCAGCCGGGCCTGGCTGTCCCGCAATTCCTGGGTCATGTCCTTGGCCAGGCGGATGGCGTGCAGGCGCGAGGCGGCCAGGGTATGGAACAAGGCAAAGATCAGCATGCTGCCGACGAAGCCGGCCAGCATGGATAGCCAGGGAAAGTAGGCATCGAAGCGCGTGTACATGGCGTTGATGCTGACGCTGAAATACTCTTTCCACAGATGACCGTTGTAATCGATCGGCAAGATGGTGGAAAAGGACTGGTTGACATGGGAGGGCTTCCACCATGGTTCCGGAGGAAGAACGGCGCCGGTATCGAGCAACAACTGGTCGCCGGCCTCGATCTGGTCCGCAGAGCTGATGCCGGCGCCGGACGCATACAGCATCAGGCGCACCTGGCGCAGCGGCATTTCGCTGAGCACCTCTTGCACCAGCACGCGCAGATTGAAACCGATCCCGGCCGAGCCGATGAAAGCGGCGCGGCGCTCGGCCACGCTGGCGGTGGGGGCGCCGCTGCGGTACACGGGCAGGCGTATCGACATCCCGATGATGTCCTGTTTCTGCGGAATCAGGATCGGATTGCCGGCGCTGATCGTGGCGCCGTTATCCGGGGCCAATTCCATGGCCTTTTCCTGCATGGGGTCGGCGGTGATGTTCATGCCGAAGCGTTGCGCCGCGTTCTCGATCGGCTCAATCAAGGTCAGGATGGAATAGGTGGCGTGCCGTCCGGGCGGGCTCAGATGGAAGGGCGGATAGCCGTCGGCGCCGCCGCGGTCTTCGCGCCGGATCATGGCGACAAATGCCGGCAGCTCGCTTTGGCTGACGAAAGGGGCGTAGTTGATGGTTTCAACTGCGGGGAAATGCTGCTTGAGCGCCAGGTTGGTGACATAACGGTGAAACTGTTCGCGGTTGATGGTGCCGTTCAGCTGGAACATGCTGGTGGTGGCGCGCAGCAAGTCGCCATAGGACTTGATATGCGCGGCCAAGCCGTTCTGCGCGGTGCGGGCCAGGTTCTTGAAACGTTCGCCGGCGTCATGCTCGATCGATTTCGAAGTGGCCAGGTAAAACAAAAGCGCCACCCAGGATGACAGCAGCAAGCCTATCCACCAGGACGGCTTTTTCGGCTCGAAAGCGCTTTGATTGCCGATCAGAGGCATGTTCAACCGTATCAGGAAGGAAGGCCGGGCCCGCCGAGCCGGTGACGATTCGTGGGAAGGATCAGGAAATTGTGAATTCCTTAATACGTGCACAATATACAAATTAATCCTTGGTCGTCAACAAACTTTTGCTTGAAAATATATTGGCATAAAAAAACCCGCCGTAGCGGGTTTTCGTGGTCGTCTTCAGGAATTTCAGGGATTACTTGGCGACCCAGCTGTCTTTCAGCGTGACGACGCGGTTGAATATGGGCTTGCCCGGCCGGGAATCGACGCGGTCGGCGACGAAATACCCGTGCCGTTCGAACTGGAAACACTGCTCGGGCAGCGAGGCCGCCATGCCCGGCTCCAGGTAGGCGGTGACGACTTCCTTGGCGTTTGGATTCAGTGCCAACTTGAAATCCTTGCCGCCAGCATCCGGCTGCGGATCGGTGAACAGGCGGTCGTACAGGCGCACTTCGGCTTCCAGCGCGGTGGCCACGCTGACCCAGTGGATATTTCCCTTGACCTTGTAGGCAGCGCCGCTGTCGGTACCCGACTTGCTGTCGGCGAAGTAATTGCAATGCACCGCGATAACTTTGCCGTCGGCATCTTTTTCAGCGCCGGTGCACTCGATGACAAAACCGTAGCGCAGGCGCACTTTGCTGCCGGGCTTGTCGCCGACCGGCGGATACAGACGGAAATACCCCTTGCTCGGCACTTCCATGAAGTCGTCTTGCTCGATCCATAAGTGTTTGGTCAGCGGGAAGCTGCGCATGCCGCGCTCGGGGAAGTGCGGATGCACCGGCGAATGGCATTCGACGCTGTCATGCTCGGGGAAATTGTCAATCACCAGTTTCAGCGGACGCAGCACGGCCGAGGCGCGCGGCGCCTTGGGATCGAGGTCTTCGCGCAGGCAGCCTTCCAGCGTGCTGTAGTCGATCCAGCCGTCCGACTTGGTGACCCCGGTGCGTTCGCACATCAGCTGGATCGCTTCTGGCGTGTAGCCGCGGCGGCGCATTCCGACCAGGGTCGGCATGCGCGGGTCGTCCCAGCCGTCGACGATATGCTCTTCCACCAACTGGCGCAGCTTGCGCTTGCTGGTGACGATGTAAGTCAGGTTCAGGCGCGAAAACTCGTACTGGCGCGGCACCGGCTGGCGGAAGAAGCCGCCCGGCGTCAGCGTTTCCAGCAGCCAGTCATAGAACGGCCGGTGGTCTTGGAATTCCAGCGTGCAAATCGAATGGGTAATGTTTTCCAGCGCATCCGAGATCGGGTGCGTGTAGTCGTACATCGGGTAGATGCACCATTTGTCGCCGGTGCGGTGATGGTGGGCGTGGCGGATGCGGTAGATGGCCGGGTCGCGCAGGTTCATGTTGGGCGACGCCATGGCGTCTTCGCTGACCTTGGCGCGCAAGATGTGCTCGCCATCCTTGAACGCGCCGGCCTTCATGGCGCGGAACAGAGCCAGCGATTCCTCGCGCGGACGGTTGCGGAAAGGCGAATTCTTGCCGGCCTCGCCGAAATTGCCGCGGTTGGCGGCCATTTCCTCGGCGCTCAGACTGTCGACGTAGGCATGGCCGTTGACGATCAGGTATTCAGCCATCGCATACAACTGGTCGAAATAGTCGCTGGCGTAATGCAGGTGGTCTTCCGCGCCGGCCGGACCCTGGGATTCCCAGCTGAAGCCGAGCCAGCGCACGCTGTCGATGATGGTGTCGACGTATTCCTGTTCTTCCTTGGCCGGATTGGTGTCGTCGAAGCGCAGGTTGCAACGGCCGGCGTAGTCGCGCGCCAGGCCGAAATTGAGGCAGATCGACTTGGCGTGGCCGATGTGCAGATAACCGTTCGGCTCAGGCGGGAAACGGGTGATCACCGGCGGCAAGCCGTCGCGGCTGTGGGTGCCGGCGGCCAGGTCGCCTTCGATGATGTTGCGCAGGAAGTTGGATTGCACCGGCGCCGCGGCTGCCGGCAAGTCGCCGTTTTTATCGTTGCTCATGTTGGAGTTGCTTTGAAAGGGTAGAGTTACGGGCATTTTACCGTAGACCGCCGGCTTTATCGGTCCTGTGGCAGCGCCATGCGTATAATTGACAATTGCTTTGCAATACAGCGACAGTGCCGCGGTAACGGAGTTCGCCAAAAGCGTTACTTTTTTTGCGTATGTTATCCAGCGAACAGTCAATTTTGGCGGCATGCGCGATACTGGACGGGACGGGACTCAATTGTGCGTCCTGTTTTTTCGGGGAGCCATTCAT
>DASYLQ010000033.1:0-4004 GCA_036009485.1 Janthinobacterium sp. | reverse complement strand
GCGAGCGCCATGAATATAGATGGCGTGCATTTGATATAGTTCGGTCAGATTGAATGTTCACCAACGGTCGGATTGTCTTTCATGAAAACCCGTTTTTCCCTTTCGTGTAGCGCCGGGCTATTCGCCGTCATTCAAAAAAGCCAAGTAAAGCATTGAGACCTGCAGCACCCTACCGTGCCTTGGGCGCACGGCAACCATACCAAGGAGTCGACATGACGTATCACGCAGAAAATAATCGCTATGAAAAGATGCAATACCGCGCCTGCGGCCGCAGCGGCTTGAAGTTGCCGCTGATGTCGCTCGGCCTGTGGCATAACTTCGGCGACACCACCACGCCGGCCTTGCAGCGCCAAATGCTGCGCACCGCCTTCGACCTGGGCATCACCCATTTCGACCTGGCCAACAACTACGGTCCGCCCTATGGCACGGCCGAAAGCAATTTCGGCCGCATCTTCAAGGAAGATTTCCTGCCCTATCGCGACGAATTGATCATTTCGACCAAGGCCGGCTGGGATATGTGGCCTGGCCCCTACGGCCAGGGCGGCGGTTCGCGCAAATACGTGCTGGCCAGCCTGGACCAGAGCCTGAAACGCATGGGTCTGGACTATGTCGACATCTTTTATTCGCACCGCTTCGATCCCGAGACGCCGCTGGAAGAAACCATGAGCGCGCTGGCCACCGCGGTCCAGCAAGGCAAGGCCCTGTATGTCGGCGTGTCTTCGTATTCGCCGCAAAAGACGCGCGAAGCGGTCCATTTGCTGGAGCAATGGAAAGTGCCTTGCCTGATACACCAGCCTTCCTACAATATGCTCAACCGCTGGATCGAGGAAGAATTGCTGGACACCCTGGAACACCAGGGCATCGGCTGCATCGCCTTCACCGCGCTGGCCCAGGGCATCCTCAGCGACAAATACCTGAACGGCATTCCCGCCAACGCCAGGATCAACCAGCCCGGCGGCGGTTCGCTGCAAAAATCCCACCTCAGCGATGAAAACCTGGCGCACGTGCGCGCGCTGAACACGATCGCCCAGGCGCGCGGCCAGACGCTGGCGCAGATGGCGCTGGCCTGGGTGCTGCGCGATCCGCGCGTGACCTCGACCCTGATCGGCGCCAGCAGCAGCGCGCAAATCCGCGAAAACGTCGCCGCCCTCGACAACATGGCCTTTTCGGCGGAAGAGTTGGCGGCCATCGATTCGCATGCCAAGGAAGGCCACCTGAACTTGTGGGCCAAATCGTCGCGCGGAGAATAATCGGGCCGCCATCCCGGCCGCATCCGTGCCGCGCTGCGCCAACATAACAATCTTGTAATGTCGCCGTCATGTTGGCGTTGTCGCTCAGAACATAGAATGGCCTTTCACACGATCCCTGCGCCGCCAACCAGTCTTCCGGGGCGCCGGATCCCCGGCCACTTCACGGAGACTGCCCTTGACCGCTACACCCGCCCGTCCGCCGGCGTCCGAACCCAAGAGCCCCGGCGCGGCACTGCGCAAAGCCTTGGGCTTGCCGCCTGGAACCAGTTTTACCGGGCCGCTGCTGGCCATCGCCGCCGTTGGCGCCGCGCTGGGCGGCGCTTACGCCTATGCCGCCGGCTGGCTGACGCCGGAGCGCCTGACGCCGACCGCGGTCGTCAAGACCTTCAACGCCAACTTCGGCCTGCACCCCGGCTTCCGGCGCAACCACGCCAAGGGCATCTGCGTCACCGGTTATTTCGAGGGCAATGGCAGCGCCGCGCAGTATTCGGTGGCTCCGGTGTTCGGCGCCACGCGCACGCCGGTGATCGGTCGCTTCGCCATTCCCGGCGGCAATCCATCGATTGCCGATGCCGCCAGCCCGGTGCGCAGCCTGGCCCTGCTGTTCCAGTTGCCGAACGGCGAGCAATGGCGTACCGGCATGAACAATACGCCTATCTTCATCGTCAACAATCCGCAGGCTTTTTATGCAAACCTGCTGGCGTCGAAACCCGATCCCGCTACCAAAAAAACCGATCCCGCCAAACTGAAAGCGTTTTTCGATGCGCATCCGGAAAGCGCGTCCTTCCGCCAGTGGATCAAGGACCATGCGCCCTCGTCGGCGCTGACGAATTCCAGTTATTACGGCATCAATGCCTTCAGGCTGGTCAACGCTGCCGGCCAGCAACAGTATGTGCGCTGGTCGGTCGTGCCGGAACAGGTTTATGTGCCGCTCGACGCGCCGGCCCCCAAGGATCCGAATTTCCTCGATGAAGATTTGCAGCAGCAATTGCAGCAAGGCCCGGTGCGCTGGCACCTGAAGCTGCAGCTAGCCCAGGCGGGCGACGTCACCGACGACGCCACCAAGGCTTGGCCGGACGAACGCCCGATGCTGGACGCCGGCGTCCTGACGCTGAACCAAGCTATCGCCCAAGGCGACGGTCCTTGCCGAGACGTCAATTTCGATCCGCTGATCTTGCCTAAGGGCATACAGCCATCCAGGGATCCGCTGCTGGCGGCCCGTTCCGCCGCCTACTCGCGCTCGTTTAACGCCCGCACTCGGGAAGAAGCCGGCGGCGCCGTGCAACAGGCATACACTCAGGGAAAAACCCGATGAAACCAAGCAAGTTCAGCCTACCGTCGCGGCTTTTCCACTGGATCATGGCGCCGCTGCTGCTGGCCATGCTGCTGATCGGCGTCGGCATGGTCGCCACCGTGTCGGGCTGGCGCCCGGTGCTGGTCGGCATCCATCAAACGCTCGGCCTGGCCCTGCTGGCGCTGGCCATCCTGCGCCTGCTGATGCGCCTGGCCGGCGGCTCGCCCGCCCTGCCGGCCAGTATGCCGGCTTGGCAACACCTGATCGCCAAGCTCTCGCACTGGGTGCTGTACGGCGCCATGCTGGCCATGCCTTTCCTGGGCTGGGGCATGCTGTCGGCCGCCGGCTATCCGCTGCCTGGCATCGCCGGCATGCATTTGCCGCCGATCGCGCCGCAAAACGTCACCCTGTATGCCTGGCTGCGGGCGACCCACGGCTTCGTCGGCGAGATTTTCTTCGCCACGATCGTCCTGCACATCGGCGCCGGCTTGCTGCATGCGCTGCTGCTGAAGGATGGCGTGTTCGACGCCATGTCGCTGGGATCCAACAAGCCGCGCTGATTGGCGCTAAGCTTTTCCGCCGGGCGCGGCGGCCCTGGCCAGATAGGCGTCCAGCTGGTCGAAGGTGCCGGCGAAACCCTGCACCATCGCGCCGTGGCCCTCCTTGAACGTGGTCTTTTCCAGTTCGCTGGCATGGTGTGGCGTGGAACGCAGGGTCAGCGTGGTCTTGCCCTCGTGTTCGAGCAGCGTCATCGCGTTCAGCGTTTCCAGCGGCCAGGTCTGACTCATCGGATGCCGCACCGGCTTGCCTTCCCGGTCGGCGAAGGACAGGATGGAGACGATGCGTTCCGGCGGCACAATGTCGCGGTAAGTGAATTTGCCCCACATCTCGACACCGTCCGGCGCTTTCATTCCGTAATGAAAGATACCGCCCGGTTTCAATTCCAGCTTCAAGACGCTCAGCGTAAAGCCGGCCGGCCCCCACCATTCGGCCAGCCGGGCCGGTTCGGTCCAGGCTTTATAGACCAGGTCGCGCGGTGCGTCGAAGACGCGCGTGATGACAAATTCATGCGGGTCGGCGGCGCGGTGTTGATCGGATAAGCTCATTTGTCTCCCCTTTTCGCTTGCATGATCATCTGATGCCCAGGCGCCAGGCCGGTCGCCCGGCGCTGGATCAAATGTGGCGGCGGCGCGGCGCATGTCAATATCAACATCTTCGCAATATCAACATCTTGGGTCGGCAACTAATTTTCTTGACGGGCACAAACATTCCTTGAAAATCAAGCGTGGCGCTGCTACAATATTGGTTCGATACCTAACTATTAGGCGCCTCATATTGTGACTACTACCTTTGGTGGAATGACGACCGAAGAGCGATTTTCCTTGGCTTTGCACAGTGCGGCGCGGTCCTGGCGCCAGGCGCTGGACCGCCGGCTGAAATATCTCGGCCTGGGCCAGGCC
>DASYLQ010000032.1:0-4678 GCA_036009485.1 Janthinobacterium sp. | reverse complement strand
GGCAGATCCAGGCGGCGCTGGTTCAGAATCGTTTCGAGGGAGTCGCCGGCGACGTCTTCCAGGACCATGGTTACCCGCCCATCCTCGTTAACGCGGGCGATGGGGAGGGATTCATTGAGCTTGGGCACTTTCAACATTTAGCGCTGGACACTTCCGACCATGCCGGGGAAGCACGAGTGGTATCGCAACCGAGCTTGTCCTGAACCGAACCTCGCACCATCGGCCAGCACCAGCCGCGTCCGCCTTGCCTGCGCCGCATCGATCGATTGCGCTCGGCTGATCTTCACAAGCTCTCATTCATGAAAAGCATAGATGCTTCTCATTGATTATAGTCCCATTAGTCCAGCGTGTTAAAGCTCTGTTTTACAACGAACTTCAACCTTCAACGGTAGTTTTTTCCGGATATGCGTATAAGTCACGACACAGATTTTGAAACGACCTTCAAGGCGCCGTGCCAGCGTCAATTCCTCGCGCGCACCATAACTGCAATTGAGCCAGTTCCCAGTTGGCGAAGACAAATCCAGCGGATAGGTATCCACCCTGCCGCGTGCATTTTCCACTGAAGAAAACGGTACCGCGTCCATCTGTGTTTCGGGAGGACCGTAGCTGATGCTGGCCGACTCCAGTCTAAAAAACGTTGCTGTGTAGGGCGTCCATCCGGATGGCGGCGTCACGATACGCACCGCAGCCGCCGGCAGCTCGGGAGCCGGGCAGGCGATAAGCTCTTCGGCGCCGCTCGCCGGGCCGATGGCAAAAGCCAGCAGGACGATCAAACAGGCCGGCGGCACAATTCGACGCCGAAGCACGATATCCATAAGGGGCCTCATTCGATAACGGAAAACGCACAAGCATTATCGCTCGCATGCTCCCAAGTCCCATCACGGTTTTTGCCAGGATTACAGCGCAGATACCGGGCGCGAATATCCTTCGTCGATTTCCATTGGTCGATCACCCAGAACCCGTCGATGCCGCGACGAAGAAAAAAGGCAGCATGATTGCCGTGAATCCCATTCGGATATTTGCCATTGACGAAAGTCGCAATCGCAGTGCCGCTCTTGATCATCTGATTACCCATGACAGGCGCCCCCTCCTTCCAGGCACGATGCTGAGGCACATCGGCATAGTAGCGCACAAGGGCGACACAATCACCATTCCCCACCTTAGGCTGGCGCTCCAACTTCGGCGCATCCTTATACACATAAGACATGACGATCTCCTCCGCCGCTATTGGGAAACGGCACGCCTTCATCGTCATCCAAATAGCTGAGCTACTTGTTGCGTCCGCACAAGTTACGAATCTCGGAACTGACTTGGCAGGCTTCCACGACATATGTCCAGCCGCGCTGGCGAACACACCGGAATATGCGACACTGGCTGTCCCATATCCAGCCTATGTACCGCCGTGAGCCCGAATATCCTACTCGACAATTCGCTGCATGACGGCGCTGCGCCGGAGCGGCCGTACGGGATCGCCATCGGCATCGCGCTCTCGCTGGCGCTGCATGCGCTGATCATTTATGGCTACCGTGCCGACAGCTGGCCGCAGATCGCGCCGGATCGCTTCAAACCAGCTGAGCAGCTGACGGTCTGGCTGCGCCCGCCGCCCGCCGCCGTTCCCGTGCCACCTCCGGCGCCGCCGAAGCCAGTAACGTCCATCGTCAAACCGGCCGAAAAGCCGCCAGCGGCGTCCAGGAAACCGCTACGCAAAACGCCTGAGAAAAAGCCGGTCCCGGCCGCTTCCACGGCCATCACTTTGCCGGCGCCGACAAGCCCGGAAACACCCACCCAGGCCGCGCCTGCGCCGGCGGCACCCGACAACGCCGACAGCGGCGATCCATTCGCCGAAGCGGCGCCCAGGGCCAGGCCGAAGTTCGATATCGACGCCGCGCGCCGGATTGCGCGCCAGGTCGCCAGCGAACGCGATCCGGCCAAGGTCGGCACGGCGGTGGGCCAGATCCCGGACAAGCCGCTGCCCGACGAAACGCCGCTGGCGCGCCATATCGGCCAGGCCAAGCGCGCCGATTGCAGGGATGGGATACCGGGCGGCCTGCTGGCGCCGCTGTTCCTGCTGATGGATAAAAAGGATAGCGGCTGCAAGTGGTGAGCCGGGGCCAGAGCCAGCCGGCTCCGGCTATTCGGCAGTGGCGGCCTTCATCTGCAGCGCGCGTTCATACAGGGCGTTCTTCTTGCGGCCGGTGATGTGCGCCGTCAGGTTGGCGGCTTGCTTGACCGAACATTCTTCCAGCAAGATCGCCAGGATGCGCTCGGCTTCCAGGTCTTCGGCATCCTCCGCCTTCGGCGCGCCCTCCAGCAAGACGACGAACTCGCCTTTTTCGCGGTGCGCGTCGGCCTTGATCCAGGCGATCGCTTGCGACAGCGGGCAGCGGTGGATTTCTTCGAACAGTTTGGTCAGCTCGCGCGCGAACACCACCTGGCGCTCCGGTTCGAAAACAGCGGCCAGCGCCGTCGCGCAATCGAGGATGCGGTGCGGGGCTTCGTAAAACACCATCGTCGCGCCGACCGTGCGCAGGCTGGCCAGGACGTTTTCGCGCTGCCTGGCCTTGGCCGGCAAGAAACCGACGAAATAGAACTGGTCGTTCAGCAAGCCGCTGGCGGAGATGGCGGTGACGGCCGCCGACGCGCCCGGCAGCGGCACCACGCGCAGGCCGGCGGCGCGCACCGCGTCGACGATGCGCGCGCCGGGATCGGACACGGCCGGCGTGCCGGCATCGGACACCAGCGCGATGCGCTCGCCGGCCCGCAGGCGGGCGATCAGGGTCTCGGCCACTTCGCGCTCATTGTGCTGGTGCGCTGCGATCAGCGGCTTGGACAGGCCGAAGCGGGTCAGCAAATGGCCGGTATTGCGGGTATCTTCGCAAGCCACCACATCCACCAGGGTCAACAGATGCAGGGCGCGCAGGCTGATGTCGGTGACATTGCCGATCGGTGTCGCCACTACATACAATGTTGCGATAGGATAGACCTGATGCGCCGCCTCTGTCATGATGGGCAGGGTGGCGATGGAGCTGGATTCTTGTGCGGTCATTGGAGGTTGAATGCTAGCTAAAAGTATAAAGGTCTTGCTGCTGTGCGCGGCCGCGGCGCTGCTGGACGGTTGCAGCACGCCATGCGACGCGCCCGGGCGATTGTGCGCGCCAATCTCGGCAAATACAAGCGATGCAGCCATGCCGGCGCCGCGGCCGGATCCGCGCTCGCTGCCGCCGGCGGAGCCGGCGCCCGAGCCGGCCCAGACCTTCAGCGTCAACAGCCCGGACAACGCCATCGTCACCGATACGGCCATGACGCCGCGCGCCGTCGCCACCGCGCCGTCGTATGGCGCCATGCCGGGCCAACCGGGCGCGGGCGAACGGCCGGCCGGCCAGGTGCGCATCGCGCTGCTGCTGCCGCTGCATTCCGACACGCTGGGAGCCGCCGCCGATGCCTTGCGCGCCGGCTTCATGGCGGCGTATGAACGCGACCGCGGCGGCTTTAGCGTCAGCGTGGTCGGCACCGGCGACGTGGCGCAAGATGTACTGGCCAGCTATGTGCAAATCCAGGAACAGCAAGACATCGTGGTCGGGCCGCTGGCGCGTTCCGCCGTCACCGCCGTGGCCGGCAGCGCGCTGGTGAACCGTCCCACCATCGCGCTGAACTATCCGGAAGGCCGCGGCACCGGCAATGAAACGCCGCTGCCGCCGCAGATGCTGGTCATCGGCTTGTCGGTCGAGGACGAGGCGCGCCAGGTCGCCAGTTGGGCCGGCGCCGAACAGGCGGGCGGCAAGGCGCTGATCCTGTCCACCGGTTCGGCATGGCAGCGGCGCAGCGCGGCGGCGTTCGGGGCGCAATGGCAAGACATGGGCCTGAATGCGCAGACCCTGGAAATGAGCGCGCCGGACGGGTATCTGAACGACGCCGAACTGGTGCAACTGCGTTCGCGCCTGCTCAACGATCCGCCGGCGCTGCTGTTCGCGGCGATGGACGCCGACCAGGTGCGGCAGTTGCGCGTCGCCGTCGGCAACGGCATTCCGCTGTACGGCACCTCGTCGCTGAATCCCGGCATCGTCAACGGCTTGCCCGGTCCGGAACTGGACGGCGTGCGCCTGCTCGACCTGCCGTGGCAGGTGCAGCGCGACCACCCGGCGGTGATGGTCTATCCGCGCCCGGTGCAGACCGACGAGCGCAAGACCGGCGCCGACATGGAGCGCCTGTACGCGCTGGGCATCGACGCCTTCCGCGTGGCGCGCGAGATCGCCCTGCATCCGCATTCGCGCTTTAGCCTGGACGGCGTCACCGGCAAGCTGGCGGTCAGCTTCGGCCAGGGGCCGGCGCGTTTCGAGCGCACCGAGCAAACCGCGATGTACCGGGACGGCGTGCTGACGCCGCTGACCGCGCCGACGACGCCGGCGCCGGTTCCCGCCGAATGAGCGGCCGGCATGGCCAGCATCCTCCCCGCCGCCGGGCCGTCTGAAAAAAAACTCAGCGACAAGCAACGCCTGGGCCGCATCGGCGAAGACCAGGCGCTGGCCCACCTGGCCGCGCGCGGACTGGTGCTGGTCGAGCGCAATTTCCGCTGCAAGGGCGGCGAGATCGACCTGGTCATGCGCGACGCCGGCGCCCTGGTGTTCGTCGAAGTGCGCCGGCGCGCCGGCGCCAGCCACGGCGACGCCGCCGCCAGCGT
>DASYLQ010000031.1:0-2632 GCA_036009485.1 Janthinobacterium sp. | reverse complement strand
TCCGCTACTCAACGCGATATCGGGTTTGCTCGCTACGCTTTTTCGACTTTCCTGTAAATTTTCAGCGCGCGATGCGCATCAGCGGAAGCGTTGCCTGCCCCCAGCAGGCAACGCTTTTTCAGCTTATTGCCTTCCAGAATTTGCTACCACGGTCATTGCGGGTGTGAAACGCTTAAACTGTCCGTATAATCCTCCCTAATATTCACCATCAGCCAGTTTTACGCCAGACCCTATGAAGGTATTTCGCGGACTTCCCAATGCCCTCGCCCGCGCGCCCTGCGCCCTGACGATCGGCAATTTCGACGGCGTCCATTTCGGCCACCAGGCCTTGCTGGCGCGCGTGCGCGGCGCCGCCACCCAGCTCGGGCTGGAAGCGGCGGTGATGACGTTCGAGCCGCATCCGCGCGAATTTTTCGCCCAGCGCAGCGGCGATCCGTCTCGGGCACCGGCGCGCATCGCCAACCTGCGCGACAAGCTGCAATCGCTGTCCGACGCCGGCATCGACCGCGTCATCGTCGAACATTTCAGCGAACACTTCGCCGCCATGTCGCCGCAGGAATTCACTGAAAAGGTGCTGGTCGAAGGCTTGCACGTCAAATGGCTGATGGTCGGCGACGACTTTTGCTACGGCGCCCGGCGCGCCGGCAATGTCGCCATGCTGACCGAGGCCGGCAAACAATACGGCTTCCACGTCGAGACCCTGCCGACCGTGATGAATGGTTCCCGCCGCGTCTCTTCGTCGGCGGTGCGGGAAGCGCTGGCCGCCGGCGACTTCGCCCTGACCGAGCAATTGCTGGGCCATCCCTACGCGATTTCCGGCCACGTGATCCATGGCGAGAAACTCGGCCGCACGCTGGGCTTCCCGACGCTGAACCTGCGCATCGCCCACCGCCCCGCCCTGTCCGGCATCTTCGTGGTGCAGGTGCACGGCCTGGCCGAGCGGCCCCTGCCCGCCGTCGCCAGCCTGGGCGTGCGCCCGACCGTGGACGACAGCGGCCGCGTGCTGCTGGAAGCGCACCTGTTCGACTACGCCCAGTCTTGCTACGGCAAGCTGGTGTCGGTGGAGTTCATGGAAAAGCTGCGCGACGAAGAAAAATACGGCGACCTGGCGACGCTCACCGCCGCCATCACGCGCGACTCGAACCAGGCCCGCGCCTTCTTCGAGCGGCGCAGCAGCGCCATCACGGCGACCGACCGAATTTGAGGCCGCCTTTCCGACACCGCAGCGGCGCCGCCCGGCGCCGCGCGGCGGCCGCCCCAGACACCCGAACCACATACTGAAGAAAAATATGTCCGATACCAGCAAATCCGCCATGCCGAACACCCAGCCCGCAACCAGGGGCGCCAAGAAGGCCGAGAGCAAATACCCGGTCAACATGACCGAAACGTCCTTTCCGATGCGCGGCGACCTGGCCAAGCGCGAGCCGCAATGGGTCAAGGAATGGCAAGACAAGAAAATCTACCAGCGCATCCGCAAGGCCGCCGCCGGCCGCCCCAAATTCATCCTGCACGACGGCCCGCCATACGCCAACGGCGACATCCACATCGGCCACGCCGTCAACAAGATCCTCAAGGACATGGTGGTCAAGGCCCGCACCATGGCCGGCTTCGACGCGCCATATGTGCCTGGCTGGGATTGCCACGGCATGCCGATCGAGATCCAGATCGAAAAACTGTACGGCAAAAACCTGCCGACCGCCGAGGTGCTGACCAAAGCGCGCGCCTACGCCATCGAGCAGGTCGAGCGGCAGAAAAAAGATTTCATCCGCCTCGGCGTGCTCGGTGAATGGGACAATCCCTATCTCACCATGAACTACGGTAACGAAGCCGACGAGTTGCGCGCCCTCGGCACGCTGCTGGAAAAAGGCTATGTCTACCGCGGCCTGAAACCGGTCAACTGGTGCTTCGATTGCGGCTCGGCGCTGGCCGAGGCGGAAGTCGAATACCAGGACAAGCGCGACCCGGCCATCGACGTCGGCTTTCCCTTCGCCGAGCCGGCGAAAGTGGCGGCCGCCTTCGGCCTGCCCGCGCTGCCGACGCAAAACGGCCAAGTGGTGATCTGGACCACCACGCCCTGGACCATCCCGGCCAACCAGGCCATGAACGCCCATCCCGAAGCCACTTACGCGCTGGTCGAGACGGTGCGCGACGGCGCCCCGCTGCTGCTGATCCTGGCGGCCGACCTGGTCGCGTCCTGCCTGGAGCGCTACCAGTTGCAAGGCAAGGTCATCGCCACCTGCCCGGGCGCGGCCCTGGTCGGCCTGACTTTTCACCATCCGTTGGCCAAGACCGATCCCGGCTACGACCGCCTGTCGCCGATGTTCCTGGCCGATTACGTCACCACCGACAGCGGCACCGGCATCGTCCACTCCTCGCCCGCCTACGGCCTGGAAGACTTTATCTCGTGCAAGGCGCACGGCATCAGCAACGACGCCATCCTGCGCCCGGTCATGGGCGACGGCAAATACGCGTCCTGGCTGCCGCTGTTCGGCGGCCTGTCGATCTGGGAAGCCTCGAAGCCGATCTGCGACGCCCTCAGCGCCGCCGGCTCGCTGTTCCACCTGAAGATGTTCGAGCACAGTTATATGCACTGCTGGCGCCACAAGACGCCCATCATCTACCGCGCCACCTC
>DASYLQ010000030.1:0-3325 GCA_036009485.1 Janthinobacterium sp. | reverse complement strand
CGCCGGCGCCGCTTGCGCAACGCTGCCGCCCGCACGCGCGAAGCGCGTTTTCAAGCGCCGCGTGATGCTCACCAGGCCATCGGGCAGGAAGGTAATCATCAGGATCACGCCTATCCCATACAGCACCATATACCATTCCTTGAGAAACCTCAGCGCTTCCGGCAACACCGTCAAGACCACCGTGCCGATCACCGCCCCCACCGCCGACCCGACGCCGCCGATGACCAGCATGACGAAAAACAGCACCGCCTGCGCATTGGAAAACAGATCGGGGCTGACGTAATGCATCGTGCTCACGTACAGGCCGCCGGCGATACCGGCATAGATCGACGATAAGGCAAAGGCGAGCATTTTGACCCGCACGGTATCGACCCCCATCACCTCGGCGGCGATCTCGGAATCGCGCAGCGCAATCATGGCCCGTCCCAGCCTGGAGGAACGCACCCGCAGCGACAGCCACAGGGCCAGCGCGCACCACGCCAGCAAGAAATAGTAATGCTGCACATGGCCGGCCAGCGTAAAGCCGGCCAGCGTCACGCCGGGGATGTCGCGCAGCCCCGACGTACCGCCGGTGACCGGCTCCCAATGCACCAGCACCAGCTGGACGATTTCACCGAATGCGATGGTGGCCATCGCCAGGTAATACGCACGCAAGCGCAGGGTCGGCACGCCCAACAGCAAGCTGCATAGGCCGGTCGCCAGGCCGGCGGCGGGTAGCGCGAGCCAAAAGGACCAGCCGCGCATGGTCAAGGCCGCCGTCACGTAAGCGCCGATGCCCCAGAACGCCGCCTGGGCGAAATTAATCTGGCCGCAATAGCCGGTAATGTAATTCAGGCCGACCACCACGATCAGGCTGATGAGGCCAAGATTGACGAGCTGCAGCACGTATTGGCCATGCACGGCAAGCGGCAGCAACAACAACAGGGCGGCCCCCAGGAAGGCCGGCAACAGCCAGGGCCGCGCGAATAATTTAAAGATGTTCATACGCGCTCACTTTGCTTTTCGCCAAACAGTCCCTGTGGCCGCACGAACAGGAATCCGACCATCAAGACGAAGGAAACGACATCGCGGAAATCGGATGAAATGTAGCCTGCGACGAGCGTTTCCACGACGCCGAGCAAGAGGCCGGCCAGCACCGCGCCATACAGGTTGCCGAAGCCCCCGATCACGCTGACCACGAAGGCCTTCAGGCCCAGGGCGCCGCCCATGGTCGGGTCGGCCAGGAACAAGGGTGCCACCAGCAGCCCGGCCGCACCGGCCAGCATGGATCCCAGCATGAAGGCCACCGCGACGGTGTAGCGTACCCGTACGCCGACCAGCCGCGCCATGTCCATATCGAGCGCGGTCGCCCGGATCATGCGGCCGAAGCGGGTCCGGTTCATGAACCACCATTGTGCGGCCAGCAGCACCGAGGTGGCCGCAAAAATGAACAGTACATGGCGCGAGACCACCACGCTGCCGAACTGCACCTGCTCGGCGCCGAAGGGCGACGGCAGCGACTGCGGCAGCGGACCGAAAAAAATCAAGACCAGGTTTTCCAGCACGATGCCGACTGCGATCGTGGTCAGGATCATCAGATAAAACGGCTTGCCGCGCAGCGGATAGTAAGCCACCAGCATGAAGATGACGCCGATGATGGCCATGGCCGCGAAGGTAATCAGATACGACAGCCAGATCGGCAATGCCCATTGCGTCATGGTCGTAAAACCGATAAACGCTCCCAGCATCAGCAGCTGGCCCTGCGCGAAATTGACGATTCGCACCGCATTGAATATTTGTAGCAAGCCCAGCGAGATGAGGGCGTAGATCGCCCCCATGGCAAGGCCGTTGATGATGAGTTGCAACATTTGGCGCTTCCGCGGCGAGGTCCGCGGCCCCTTCAGGCAAAGGCAATCGGGTTGGGCTGGATCGGCGCCGGCCCGTACCCTGCAAGTACGGACCGGCGCCTCGGCATGACGTCAGGCTCCGGGTTCGAAGATCGTGCCGACCAGCTCGGTCGTCTTGCCCTTGTTCCGGTAGACGCCCAACGTGTGCGCCAGGTCGCCATCCTTGTCGGCGGTGTAGGTGATCAGGAGACCCTTCCAGTCCTTGAGCACGTGCAGCTCATCGCGTATGCGCGTCCCGTCGCAGCCGACTTTTTCAATCACGCTCTTCAGGATGTACATGCCGTCGCGGTAGCCGAGCGCGAAGTTGTCCGCCGGGATCCTGCTGCGATCGAGCACCCGCTTGGAAAAGGCCAGCGCCTTGGGATCGGTCGTCACCTGGGGGAACATGCCGCCGATGCCCATCGAGCCATCCGCTTCTTCGGCCGTCAGGTTGGCCAGGGTGGTGGCGGCCACCGCGCTGGAATTGCCGATGACGGGAATCGTCAGGCCCAGCGCCTTGCGTTGCTTCATGACCAGCGCCACGTCGCCAGGACGGCCGAACAGGACCAGCACGTCGGCGTTGGCGCTCTTGATCTTCGTCAGCTGCGCGCTCATGTCCTTGTCGTTCAGGCCGTAGCTCTCCACCGCGACCGTCTTGACCTTGAGTCTGTCGAAGGTGGCCTGCAGACCCTTGGCGGCGCCCAGCCCGTAGTCGTCCGATACCGTCAGGATCGCCGGACGCTGCTTCTTCATGTTGTCGATCACGTAGCGAGGCAAGGCATCGGCCAGTTGGCCGTCATGCACGTGCACGCGAATCAGCCAGGGATTGTTCTGCTTCAACAACTGCGCATTGGTGCCGGTCATCAGAACCGGCACGCCGGCCTTCTTGATGGTGTCGCTCTCCGTGAAGATATGCGGGCTGATCATCGAGGAAAAGAGCGCGACCGGCTTGTCTTCAAGAAGGCGATTGAGCGTATTGAGCGCATTCGTCGACGAGCCGGTCGCGTCTTCGATGGACAGCTTGATTTTCTTGCCGCCGATGCCGCCGGCGGCAGTGATTTCCTCGACGGCATCTTCCAGCCCGAGCTTGGCCTGCACGCCCAACAAGGCGACGCTGGAGGTCAACGGCGTGGTCAGCCCGATCGGGATCGGGTTGGGACAGCTGGCGACGCCCTGGGCATGGCCGCTGACGGCCGCCAGGGCCGCCAGCGCGGTCACGGTGCCGCGCAAGGCAAGATTCAAGACAAGATTCGAAGTGAGCTGCATGATGACTTCCGATGTGTGCAGTTAAAAATGGCGATTGACGGAAAAGGGGGGCGCGTCCTTGCGCGGCACGACTTGTTGATTCACGGGCCTGCGGTCTCCTGCAGGTCTCCTGCCGACGGCGGGTCGATCGAACTGACGTGCGCGGCGACCACTTTCCAGCCGGCCGGCGTGCGCATCCAGGTCTGGGTCTGGCG
>DASYLQ010000029.1:0-17681 GCA_036009485.1 Janthinobacterium sp. | reverse complement strand
CGATCCGGAAAAACTGCGCGCCGCGCGTGAAGCCGCCGCCAAGCTGGTGGCACCGGCACGCGTGCCGCGCGAGCGCAAGCCGTTGCCCCCGGTGGCGGACGAACCGCTGATCCAGGTCGACACCAACCGCCAGTAAAACCGGCAAGCCATGCGGGCCGCGCCCGCATGGCTGAGCAAAAAGGGGAGGCCGCGCGCTTCCCCTTTTTTATGAAAGCCTGCTTGCCGGCGCCACGGCAAGTCCCGCCAGCCTCCGGCACAAGTCCACGCCCACTCTTCACAACGATTTTGCATAGATGACAGCTATCCCCCCTCCCGTCCCGCCCAGCCTGTATGCCGCCTTCCGCTACTGGCTCAAGCTCGGCTTCATCAGTTTTGGCGGCCCGGCGGGCCAGATCGCCCTGATGCATGCCGAACTGGTCGAGCGGCGGCGCTGGATTTCGGAGCAACGTTTCTTGCACGCGCTGAATTACTGCATGCTGCTGCCCGGTCCGGAAGCGACCCAGCTGGCGATCTATATCGGCTGGCTGATGCACAAGACCCGCGGCGGCATCATGGCCGGCGCACTGTTCATCTTGCCGTCGCTGCTGATCCTGATCGGCCTGTCGTGGATCTACATGGCTTTCGGCAGCCTGCCAGCCGTGGCCGGCATCTTATATGGCATCAAGCCCGCGGTGGTCGCCATCGTCCTGGCGGCCGCCTGGCGCATCGCCAGCCGCACGCTGGGCAATCCCAGCCTGGTCGCCATCGCCATCGCCGCATTTATCGCCATCGCCATTCTTCGCTTGCCATTCCCGGCGATCGTCCTTGGCGCCGCCGTGATCGGCTGGGCTGGCGGACGCTGGCTGCCGCGCCATTTCCAGCTTGGCGGCGCCCATCCGAGCCAGCGCCGCTCATACGGTCCGGCGCTCATCGACGACGACACGCCCAGCCCTGGGCATGCGCTGTTTTCGTGGTGGCGCCTGCTGAAGGTCGGCGCCACCGGCAGCGGCCTGGGCCTGGCTGTCTGGCTGCTGATCGCCATTTTTTGCGGAAAAGGCAACCCGCTGCTACAGATGACCTGGTTTTTCACCAAGGCCGCCCTGATGACCTTCGGCGGCGCCTACGCGGTGCTGCCGTATATCTACCAGGGCGGGGTCGACACCTTCCACTGGCTGAATGCGGCGCAAATGATCGATGGCCTGGCCCTGGGCGAAACCACGCCGGGCCCGCTGATCATCATCGTCGCCTTCGTCGGTTTTCTCGGCGCCTGGAGCCACGCCATCTTCGGCGGAAATCTGTTGCTGGCGGGCGCGGCGGGCGCCTGCGTCGCCACCTTTTTCACCTTCCTGCCGTCTTTCCTCTTCATCCTGGCCGGCGGCCCGCTGGTCGAAGCCAGCCGCGACGACTTGCGCATGACGGCGCCGCTGACGGCTATTTCCGCGGCGGTGGTCGGGGTCATCGCCAGCCTCGCGCTGTTTTTCGGACAACACGTTTTTCATCCGGCGGGGCCGCAGCCGCACTGGGATGTGACCGCCATGGCCATCGCCGCGGCGGCCGCCGTCGCCCTCTTGTATTTCAAGGCCGGCAGCATCAAATTGATCTTCGCCTGTGCCGGGGCCGGCCTCGTGCTATCGTATCTACCTTACATCTGACGTTTTGCTTGCAATATCCTAAACATGGCTGAAAAAATCATCATTCTTGCCGACGCCCGCAGACAGGCGCCGGCCATCCCGAAGCAGCTGGAACAACCGTCCGGGCTGCTGGCGGACCAGCTCGCCCGCCCTCTGCACGACTTGCGCATCTCGATTACCGACCGTTGCAATTTCCGTTGCGTGTATTGCATGCCGAAACAGGTTTTCGACAAGGATTATCCCTACCTGCCGCACACCGACCTGCTGTCGTTCGAGGAAATCACGCGCATCGCCAAGCTCTTCATCGCCCATGGCGTCGAAAAGATCCGCCTGACCGGCGGCGAGCCTTTGTTGCGTAAAAACATAGAAAGACTGATCGCCATGCTGGCCGAGCTGCCTACGCCCAGCGGCAAGCCGCTCGACCTGACGCTGACCACAAATGGTTCGCTGCTGGCGAAAAAAGCCCGCTCGCTGAAAGACGCCGGGCTGGGGCGCGTCACGGTATCGCTCGACGCGATCGACGACGCCACCTTCAAGCGCATGAACGATGTCGACTTCGCCGTCGCCGACGTCTTGCGCGGCATCGACGCCGCCCACGAAGCGGGACTGGGGCCGGTCAAGGTCAATATGGTGGTCAAGGCCGGCATGAACGACCAGGAAATCGTGCCGATGGCGCGCCACTTCAAGGACACGCCCTACATCCTGCGTTTCATCGAATACATGGACGTCGGCGCCTCGAACGGCTGGAACCTGGACGAAGTGGTGCCGTCGGCCGAAGTGGTGCGGCGCATCGCGCTGGAAATGCCGCTGGCGCCGGTCGAAGCCAATTACGCCGGCGAAACCGCGGCGCGCTGGGCCTACCGCGACGGCGGCGGCGAAATCGGCCTGATTTCCAGCGTCACCCAGGCGTTTTGCGCCGATTGCACGCGCGCCCGCCTGTCCACCGAAGGCAAGCTGTACACCTGCCTGTTCGCCACCGGCGGCCACGACTTGCGCGCCCTGCTGCGCGGCGGCCGCAGCGACGAGGAAATTTCCAGCGCCGTCGCGCAACTGTGGCGCGCCCGCACCGACCGTTATTCGGAAACCCGCACCATCAATACCAGCGGCCTGGAACGCGGCGCCAGGAAAGTCGAAATGTCTTATATCGGCGGCTGAGCGGCGGCCCTCGCCCCATCCATTTTGAGCCAACGAATTCCGATGATCGCTAAAGAAAACATAACCGGCCTTATCCTCGCAGGCGGACGCGGCACCCGCATGGGCCGGGTCGACAAAGGCTTGATGCCCTTCCGCGGCGGCACCCTGGCGCAGCAGGTGCTGCAGCGCCTGGGCTCCCAGGTCGGCGGCATTCTCATCAACGCCAACCAGAACTTGCCGGCCTATCAAAAACTCGGCGCGCCGGTCTTTGCGGACGAACTGGGCGGTTTCGCCGGTCCGCTGGCCGGGCTGCAAACCGGTTTGCGCCACTGCGGCACCGATTACCTGGTGACGGCGCCCTGCGATTCCCCTTTCCTGCCGGCCGACCTGGTCGGCCGCCTGGCGGAAGCCCTGCAGGCGCAGGATGCCGACCTGGCCCTGGCGGTCACGCTGGAAGCGGACGCGGCCGGCAAAATGTACAAGCAAAGCCATCCGGTGTTTTGCCTGCTTAAAACCAGTGTTTTGCCGCAACTGAGCGCCTATCTGCAGGAAGGCGGCCGGCGCATGGATGGCTGGTATGGACCGATCAAGGTGGCCGAAGTGCTGTTCGACGACGCCAGCGCCTTCCGCAACATCAATACCCTGGATGAATTGCGCAGCCTGGAAGCGGCGCCGCCCCGGCGCACCTTGGCCGAGGTCGCCAGTTGCCTGTCCGATTACGATCCGGACGCGCTGCCGGTGGCGCATGCCCAGCGCATCATCCGCGATTTCGTCACGCCGCTGCACTCGGTGGAAAAAGTCGCCCTGCGCGCCGCCCTCGACCGCGTGCTGGCGGCCGACATCGTCTCGCCGATCAGCGTGCCGGCGCACGACAACTCGGCCATGGACGGCTACGCGCTGCGCGGCGCCGACTTGAATGCCGATGCCGCCATCAGCCTGGGCATTGCCGGCATCGCCTACGCCGGCCGGCCTTTCAGCGGCGCCGTCGCGGCCGGCCAGTGCGTGCGCATCATGACCGGCGCCGTCATGCCGGACGGCTGCGACAGTGTGATACCGCAGGAATTGGTGGCCTCGGCCAGCGACAGCGCCATCACCGTCCCGCCCGGCGCCATCCGCGCCGGCGACAACCGCCGCCTGATCGGCGAAGACTTGATGGCCGGCAGCGCCGCGCTGAAAAAAGGCCGCATCGTGCGTCCGGCCGACCTTGGCTTGCTGGCCTCGCTCGGCATCGCCGAAGTGCCGGTGCAGCGGCGCCTGCGCGTGGCCTTTTTCTCCACCGGCGACGAATTGCGCTCGATCGGCGAAGTGCTCGACCCAGGCTGCGTCTACGACAGCAACCGGTATACCCTGTTCGGCATGCTGACCCGGCTCGGCTGCGACATGATCGACATGGGTACCGTCAAGGATGATCCGCAGGCGCTGGAAGCGGCCCTGCGCAGCGGCGCCGAAAACGCCGACGCCATCATCACCTCGGGCGGCGTCTCGGTCGGCGCGGCCGACTACACGCGGCAAATCATGGGCGCCCTGGGCGACGTGACGTTCTGGAAGCTGGGCATGCGCCCGGGCCGCCCCCTGGCCTTCGGCAAGATCGATTCGAACGGCCACAGCGCCTTCCTGTTCGGCTTGCCGGGCAATCCGGTGGCGGTGATGGTGTCATTCTACTTCTTTGCCCGCGACGCGCTGCTGCACATGATGGGCGCCGACGCGCCGCTGCCGCTGCTGAAGGTCAGGTCGCGGGGAGCGATCCGCAAGAAGGCCGGCCGCACCGAATTCCAGCGCGGCATCCTGTCGCACGATGAGCAGGGCAATGCCCAGGTCGACATCACCGGCGCGCAAGGATCGGGCATCTTACGCTCGATGTCGCAGGCGAATTGCATGGTGGTGCTGGGTGACGGGCAGGGCAATGTCGCAGCCGGCGACATGGTCGAGGTGCTGCTGTTCGAGGGGCTGGTCTGAGGGGATAGCCGGTTCAATCCTCGTCGTTTTGAAGGCGCGACAGTGCTTGCGCCCAGTTCGCATACAGCGCCGGATCTTGGCGGCTGCGCCGAAATGCCTGGCCAAACCAGGCGCGCATGAAGGTGCTGTGGCTGTAGCGCGTGACGCGGCTGTAATAACGTGCGGTCAAGCCATTCACCATCGCCACATAGGTATCCAGCAATTCCGGGGCGATGCTGAAATTGTCGTAATTGACGATGGCCGGCACTTTCTTGCCGACCGCTTCCAGGCGCGCGGCGACCAGTTCGCGGATGGCTTCGATGCAGGCTTCGTCCGCCACTTCGAAGCCTTCGAAATTCACGAAGAACAATTGCTGGCGCGGGTCGTACACGAGGCGCTGTTCCAGCGGCAGCGCCAGCAAGTCATTGCGCAAACCCATAGCCTCATGGACGAAAATGCGCGCATCCATCAACTTCAGGACCGGGCTGATGACGGGCCTGAAAGCCATCTGCGCCAGGATGTCCCGCTCCAGGTCGACGCCGGGCGCGATCTCGGTCAATTCCAGCCCTTCCGGCATCAGGCGGAACACGCAACGTTCGGTAATGAAGAGCGCGTTCTGCCCGCGCGCGACCGCATACTCACCGCTATAGGTGCGGTGTTCGACTTCTTCAATAAACTTGCGGCAACTTCCCTCCTGCAAGATATGCAAGCGCCCGCCGCGCACCGCGACCTTCAAGCCGTCGGTGGTAAAAGTGCCGACAAAGACCACTTTCTTGGCGTTCTGGCTGATGTTGATGAAGCCGCCGGCGCCGGCCAGGCGGTCGCCGAACTTGCTGACGTTCAAGTTGCCGTGCCGGTCGGCCTGCGCCAGGCCGAGGAAGGCCAGGTCGAGCCCGCCGCCATCGTAGAAGTCGAACTGGTAGGGTTGGTCGATGATCGCGTCGGCATTGGTGGCGGCGCCGAAATTCAAGCCGCCCGCCGGAATGCCGCCGATCACGCCGGGTTCCGCCGTCAGGGTGACCAGATCGAGCAGCTTTTCTTCCGCCGCCACGTTCGCCACGCCTTCCGGCATGCCGATGCCCAGGTTGACGACATTATTCGGCCGTAATTCCATCAGCGCGCGCCGGGCGATCACCTTGCGCTCGTTCAAGACCAGCGGCGCGATGCTGGACAGGGGCACGCGCAACTCGCTGGCGTAGGCCGGGCTGTAAGCCTCGGCGAAGGTTTGCATATGGTATTCCGGCTTTTCCGCCAGCACTACGCAATCGACCAGGATGCCGGGGATTTTCACCTGGCGCGGATTCAGGCTGCCGCGCTCGGCGATCCGTTCGACCTGGACGATGACGATGCCGCCGGAATTGTGCGCAGCCATGGCGATTGCCAGCGCTTCCAGCGTCAGCGCCTCTTTTTCCATCGTGATATTGCCGTTGGCGTCGGCCGTGGTGCCGCGGATGATGCCGACGTGGATAGGCATGGCCTTGAAAAACAAGTGTTCCTTGCCGCCCAGCGTGCTCAGCTCGACCAAATCCTCGCGCGTGCGCTGGTTGATCTTGCCGCCGCCGAAGCGCGGATCGACAAAGGTGCCCAGGCCGACCGCGGACAAGAGTCCGGGCTTGCCGCCGGCGATGTCGCGGAACAACTGGCTGATCACCCCTTGCGGCAGGTTGTAGGCTTCGATCTTGTTCTGGATCGCCAGCCGCTGCAGTTTCGGCACCAGGCCCCAGTGGCCACCGATGACGCGCCGGATCAAGCCTTCGTGCGCCAGATGGTTCAAGCCGCGCTCCTTGCCGTCGCCCTGCCCGGCCGCGTACACCAGGGTCAGGTCGCGCGGATGGGCCAGGCCGTCTTCGGCCGGCGCCAGGGCGGACGCCAGAAAACGCTGCTCCAGCGCCACCGCGATATTCTCGGCAAAGCCGATGCCGACGAAGCCGCCGCTGGCGAGGGTATCGCCGTCATGGATCAGGCCGACCGCTTCGGCCGCGCTGACGATTTTATTGCGCTGGGCGCCGCCGTGCAGGCCGGCGGCGGCCGGGTCGATGTGCCGAGATGCCATGGTTACCCTTCCTTGCTTGAACAGCAGGCGCTGACTAATAATGGCCAACCATCGCGTAGCGTCTACAGGCCGGCTTCCCCTTCCTTGCCCTCGTCGGCGCCGAGATCCGACCCCAGCAGCAATTGCGCCGCTTCGCTCGGCAAGGCTTCCACCGATTTCAGCTTGCGCGACATTTGCCGGCTGCGCATTTCAGCCGTCTCGATATTTCTCGCCGCCCGTTCCAGCGTCGTTTTGGTGGCGGCCAGCACGTCGCCGAACTTGGAAAACTCGGTCTTCACCGCGCCCAGCACCTGCCACACTTCCGACGAACGTTTTTCCAGCGCCAGCGTGCGGAACCCCATTTGCAGGCTGTTCAGCAAGGCCGACAAGGTCGACGGACCGGCGATGCTGACGCGGTGCAGGCGCTGCACTTCATCGGCCAGGCCGGCGCGGCGCATCACTTCAGCATACAAACCCTCGGTCGGCAGGAACAGGATGGCGAAATCGGTTGTTTGCGGCGGCGCTAGGTATTTGTCGGCAATGGTCCGTGCCTCGATGCGCACGGCCCGTTCCAGCTCGCGTCCGGCGGCGGCGACGCCGTCGGCATCGGCGCGGTCGGCGGCCTCGACCAGACGCTCGTATTGTTCTTTCGGAAACTTGGCGTCGATCGGCATCCACACCGGCGCACCGCCTTCTATGCTGCCGGGCAGCTTCAGCGCGAACTCGACCCGGGCGCCGCTGCCGGCCACGGTTTCCACGTTTTTCGCGTATTGCTCGGCGGTGAGCATTTGCTCCAACAACATTTCAAGCTGGACTTCGCCCCAGGTGCCGCGGGTCTTGACGTTGGTGAGCACCCGCTTCAAGTCGCCGACGCCGAGCGCCAACTGCTGCATTTCGCCCAGCCCCTGGTGGACCCGCTCCAGCCGTTCAGACACTTGCTTGAAAGATTCGCTGAGGCGGTTTTCCAGCGTCGTCTGCAATTTCTCGTCGACCGTCTTGCGCATCTCTTCCAGGCGCGCCCCGTTATCGGTCTGCAATTCGCGCATCTTCGATTCCAGCGTGCTGCGCACTTCCAGCAAGCGCTGGGCGTTCGATTCGGTCAGCTTGGCCAGCGCCTGGCTGGTGCTGTCGGCAAAGCGCGCCAGGCTGGCCGCCTGTTCCTCGCGCCCGCTGTGCGCCTGGCTTTGCATCTGCGCGCGCATGCCGTCCAGCTGCTGCACGGTGGCGGCGTGGAATTGCGCCAGGCTGGCGCTCAATTCCTGGCGCGTCGCCTGGGCCGAGGTTTGCAGCTGCATCCGCACTTCGCGCTCGAGCCGGTCGAGGCGTTCCAGGCTTTGCTGCTGTTGCTGCAACAGCAAAGCCTGGCTGTCGCCGCCATCACGGCGGCGCCGATAGCCTGGCAGCAGCGTGACGATTTGAAGGGCGATGACGATGGCGGCGGCCAGCAGCAGCGCGAAAAATTCAGGATTGCTCATGGGGAGGGGCAGGAATCGCGGTAAGGATCAGTCGGGCTTGTTGCGCATCCAGTCGGCGGTCTGATAGAACGATTCCATCAGGCGCAATCGCAGCGCTGCGTCGATGCCGACGTCTTCCATGGCCCAGGCCATGGCGCGCAACCACTGGTCGCGCTCGCTGGTGCCTATGGCATAGGGCAAGTGCCGGGCGCGCAGGCGCGGGTGGCCGAAGCGTTCGACATACAGGTCGGGGCCGCCCATCCAACCGCTCAGGAACCAGAACAGCTTGTCGCGCGAGCCTTCGGTGCCGGGCGGATGCAGGGCGCGGATGCCGGCAAATTCCGGCTCCAGCTCCATCAGGTCGTAAAAGCGGTCTATCATCTGGCGCAGCTTGTCCGCGCCGCCGATGGTGTCGTAGAGGGATGTCGGTTCAGTCATGCCCGCCATCATAGCGCAAGCGGCTGACGAATGTGACGATGGGCAAGCCTTGCTACACCAGCGACTACACCAGCGACAAACGCCGCGAACGCCGCGTCGACGACCAGTTTTCCACGTCGGCCTCGGTGCGGATCAGCGCGCAGGCCGACAACAGCTGGTCGATCTGGTGGCCGCCCAGGCCGGCATTCAGGGTCAGGCGCACCAGCGAGCGGTTTTTTGCCGTCGCCGGCGCGCAGAACACGGCGCCGTAGATGCCGTGCCGTTCCAGCGCCTGGCGCAGCAACAGCGTTTTCGGTTCCGGTCCCGCTTCCAGCGCAACGATCTGTTCGCTGCCGTCGCCGACGTTGTAACCGAGCTGGGCCAGGCCCTCGCGCACCCGCCGCGTGTGGCTGCGCAGCGCGGCGCGCCGGCTGTCCGCCGCGCGGATGAAATCGAGGGCGGCGTCGAACCAGGCCAGTTCGTGGCGCAGCAGGCAAGAGCTGAAGATGGCCGGGCGCGACTCGGACAGAAAATACCCTTTGAAGCGGGTCGAGCAAGTAATGAAGCCGGCCCGTCCCGCGAAGGCCTTGGCCAGCGACGCGGTGCGAAAATGCACGCGCTCCGACAAGCCCGCCCCGGCCACCAGGCCTGCGCCCGACTGGCCATGGGTGCCCAGCGAATGCGACTCGTCGACGATCAGCATGCTGCCGCTGCGCTCGGCGATATCGGCCAGCTCCCACAGCGGCGCCAGGCTGCCGTTGGTGCTGTACAGTGCATCCACGGCGATCAGGCCGCGCCCGTGCTTGCCGATCTGGCGCCGCAGGTGCTCTATATCGTTATGCAAGAAAGACACCGGCTGCGCCTGCGCCGACAGCGTTCCCTCCCACAGGGAAGCGTGGGCTTGCAAGTCGAGGTAGACCGGAATCCCCGGCCCTGCCAGGCATTGCACCAGACCCACATTCGCCGCCCAGCCGGACTGCGTGAGAATGCCGTCTTCGGCGCCCATGAAGGCCGCCAGCTTGCGCTCCAACAAATGCTGCGGACTGCCCTCCTGTAGATATACCGCCGACATCAGCGGTGTACCCTGCATGTCCGCCATGCCGTTCATTTGTGCGCGCAGCAACTGGCCTTCGCCGGCCAAGCACAGATAATCATTGCCTGCCAAAAAAACCGCTTCGGCCGGCATCGCGTGCCAGTTGTGGGGATGCTGGCCGCCCAGCAAACGTTCGATGCGCGTCACATAGTGCTCATCCATGCGCCGCTCGACGAAATCGGGCAAACGCCGTTCCGCAGCGTCGATGGCGGATGCGGCAGAGGAGCGCCGCGTTAACTGCGCTGCAGAGTTAGCAAATCGCATCACTTACTCCTTCAAAAGATTGTTGTGGTGACTGCAAGTAAAACCTTGACGTCAATACAAATCTTGAGATTGATGCAAATCAATTATTGTTGGAATTGTCGCAATGCAATGCTTTTATGGACGATGATGCCTAGATGGTAAATTGATTGAAATCAAGCGGCTGATGACCGAACTCTTGCAACTGCAGTGGAAGTTATGGCGGCGCGGCCTGGTCCGCTTGCTGTTGTCCTTCCACGGCCGTGAGGAATTGACCGCCACCCGGGTGATGCTGCTGGCCTGGATCGGCACGCTCACCATGCCCTTGTATTACGTGATCTGGCAATTATCCTTCCACCAGCATTTCGAAAGCCCTTTGCTGCGCGCGATCGGCATCGGCCTGTGCCTGTTGGGCCTGTTCGCGCGGCGTTTCAGCCGGCGCGGGCTGGATCTGTATCTGCTGGTCGCGCTCAGTTATATCTTTCCCTTTTTCTTTACCTTCATGTTCTTGATGAACCATGCGTCGGCGGTCTGGACCCAGGCGCTGCTGGTGGGCTTGATCATCCTGTTCCATTTTGACATGGCAACCGCCAGCCTGGCCTACGCCATCGGCACGCCGCTGGCCTGCGCCGGCGCCGTGTTGGCGGGCGAAGGTTCTATCCTGCTGAGCAAGGAGGTATTGCAGGAGTTGCCTATCCACTGGTTCACCATCGCCGTCCTGTCGGTGGCCAAGGTCGGGCGCGGCATGCTGGCGCAGGAAAAACTGGCCGGCCTGGGCGCGGGGCTGGCGACGGTGGCGCATGAATTGCGTACGCCGCTGTCCAGCGTCGACGCCAATGTACGCGGCCTCAACCGCCAATTGCCAACCTGGGATAGTCATACGGGCGCCGGCGTGCGCGAAGCGCTGGCGCGTATCCAGTTCGAGGTGCGCCATATGAACCATTTGATCGACTTGTTCCTGCTCAGCGCCAGCGCCGTGCAGCAAAACCTGAAGCCGCTGGAAGCGGTCTCGATGACCGCGGTGGTCGACGCCGTGCTCAAGCGCTATCCATTTACCGAGGTGGAACAGCGCAATGCGGTGGCGATCGAACTGCGCGGCAACTTCCTGTTCGACGGCCAGGGCGACCTGTGCGTCGTCATCCTGCTCAACCTGCTGCGCAATGCGCTGAAGGCCATCCACCGCGCCGGCAAGGGCCGCGTCCGCATCATCGTCGACGGCGCCCGCTGCCCGCCGCGGCTGCTGTTCATCGATACCGGCTGCGGCATCGCGGCGCGGCAGATGCCGCTGATCTTCAATCGCTTCTATTCCTATCCGCCACACAACGGCACCGGCATCGGCCTTGCCCTGTGCAAGGAAATCATGGCGGCGTGGCAAGCCACGATCCGTTGCGTCTCGCGCGAAAACGGCTATGCCATTTTTATCCTCGAATTTCCAAAAACCACAGCGCCGTCTCTTGCCGCGACACTTCACACCTGACCATCATGTCCCTCGCCATCTATACCCATCCAACCTTGACCGTGCTGGTCGACGACAGCGATTCCTTCCTGAAGAGCGTCTCTTTCCAGCTCGATCCCAGGCTCGCCAGCAAGACCTTCCACGACACCAGCAGCGCCCTCGGCTGGCTGCTGCAAAACAGCCGCAACAACCAGCCCGGCGACCTGGCGCTGCAAGTCAACTTCGATACGCAAAACCTGTCTTCGGACCATTGCAGCGTCGCCATCGATATCGAAGGCATTTACCGCATCAGCGCCAGCCCGCAGCGCTTCCTGACGCCGTCGGTGCTGGTGGTCGATTATTCGATGCCGCAGATGAACGGGCTGGAATTTTGCCAGGCGGTCGAGCATCTTCCCTGCAAGAAAATCATGTTTACCGGCGCGGCCGATGAAAAGATCGCCGTGGACGCCTTCAACCGCGGCTTGATCGACCGCTACATCAAGAAAAGCGAGGACGGCGCGCTGGACCGCCTGGAAAGCGAGATTGGCGTCTTGCAAAAGGCCTTTTTCGCCGAGCAATCGGATACCTTCCGCGACTTGCTGGTACTGCATCATTACCATTTCCTCAGCGATCCGGCCATCGCCGGGCTGGTGCAGGCGCTGATGTTGCAGCACGGCTTTGTCGAGCACTATATTTTCCCCAGCCCGACCGGCATCCTGTTTTTCGATGCGCATGGCAAGGCGCGCCTGATGATCGTCGAAACCGTGACCGGCATGCGCGCGCAGTTTGAAATGGCGCGCGACAGCGAGGCGCCGCCCTCGTTGCTGGCGGCGCTGCAGGAATGCCGGGTGATTCCGTTTTTCGGCGGCGCCGACGGCGACGGCATGTATTCGCAAACCTATGGCAGCAACTGGCACCGCTATTGCCAGGCGCCGGAAATTTGCCAGGGCCGGGAAACCTATTTCTGGGCCTTGTTCGATTTGCCGGCGCATTATCTGCAGGGGCCGGTGTTTTCATATGGCCAATTCCTCAGCCAGCACCGGGCCGCCGACGCCGGCCCGGCGCCGCAGGCATAAGGCGGCCGCTTCAAGCCTCGCGCAAGGTTTGCAGCGGCGGCTGGCGCAGCACTGCGCGCAGGCCCAGCCAGCCGCCGCCGATGGCGCACAACGCGCCCGCCACCAGCCCGGCCAGCCAGACACTCGCGTCGAAACTCCAGTCGAACTTGAATTGATAAGTCGCCAGCGCCCAGCCCATGGCCGCCGCGCCGGTCGCCGCCAGCAAGCCGGCCAGCGCGCCCACCAGCAGGAACTCGATCAGTTGTGCCTGCGACAATTGCCTGCGGGTGGCGCCCAGCGCGCGCAGCAGGCCGGCTTCGCGGGTCCGCTCATCCTGCGAGCCCATCAGCGCCGCATACAGCACCAGCAAGCCCGACGCCAGCGTAAAGGCGAACAGGAATTCCACCGCGGTGACGACCTGCTCCAGCACCGCCTGGATCTGCCGCAGGATGCCGCCGACGTCGATCACGGTCAGGTTGGGAAAATCGCGGGTCAGGGCATTGCCCAGGCCGGCCTGCTGCGGCGCCAGGTGGAAGGCGGTGATCCAGGTCTGCGGCGTCTCGGCCATCGCCGCCGGATTGATGATGACAAAAAAATTCACCTTCATCGAACCCCATTCCAGCTTGCGCAAGCTGGTGATGGCCGCTTCCACGCTCTGGCCGGCGATGTCGAAGCGGATCTTGTCGCCCAGTTTCCAGTGCAGGGTCCTGGCGATGCCCTCCTCCACCGAGGCTTCGGGCGCGGCGCCGCGCCGGTCGCTGAACCATTTGCCGGCCACCAGCCTGTTCCCGGACTGCATGGCCGGCATCGTCGACAGATTGAATTCGCGGTCGGACAAGCTCCTGGCGCGGTCTTCGGTATAGGTCGCGGCGGTGACCGGCACGCCGTTCACCGCCGTCAGGCGGCCCCGTATCATCGGGTACAGCGGCGCATTGGCCACGCCGGCGGCGGCGATGCGCCTGGCGATGTCGGCCTTCTGGTCCGGCATGATGTTGATGACGAAGCGGTTCGGCGCGTCGGGCGGCGTGGCGTTGCGCCAGGCGCCCATCAAGTCGCCGCGCACGACGGTCAGCAGCAGCAAGGCCATCAGGCCCAGCGCCAGCGACACCACCTGGACCACCGTCGCGCCGGGACGCCGCTGCAGCGAGGTCACGGCGAAGCGCCAGGCCTGGTGGGCGATGGCGCCGCGCAGGCGTTTCAGCGATTTCAAGCCGAGCCAGGCGACCAGCGCGAACACCGCGCAACCGCCGAGGAAACCGGCCGCCGTCAGCAGCGCCAGCTGGACGTCGCCGGCTTGCCACAGCAACAGGACGACGAAGGTCAGGATGCCGAGGCCGTAAGTGGCCAGGGCCAGCGGCCGTGGCGCTTCCTGTTCGCGGCGGATGACGCGGTTGTGCGGCACGTCGCGCAATTGCAGGATGGGCGGCAGCGCGAAGCCGATCAGCAGGATCATGCCGGTGACCACGCCCTGCAGCGCCGGCAGCAGCGAGACTGGCGGCAAATCGTTTTGCACCAGGCGGCCGAGCAATTCCAGCAGCACATAATGGCCGGCGAAACCGAGCGCCACGCCGATCACGCTGCCGGCCAGGCCGACCAGCAGGAATTCGATCAGGTACATGGCCGTCACCTGGTTTTGCGTCAGGCCGAGGCAGCGCAGCATGGCGCAGGCGTCCAGGTGGCGCAGCATGAAACGCCGCGCCGCCATCGCCACCGCCACCGCCGCCAGCATCGCCGACAACAGGCCGACCAGCGACAGGAAACGGTCGGCGCGGTCCAGCGTCGATTGCATTTCAGGCCGTCCCGTTTCCAGCGAATCCAGGCGCACGCCCTTGACGTTGGCGGCCTTGATCTGCGCTTCCAGCCAGGTTTGGTAAGCGGCCACCGCGGCGTTTTGCTGCTGGCCCGGCGCCGCCAGCAACAGGCGGTAGGTGACGCGCGAACCGTCCTGCACCAGGGCCGTCGCGGCCAGGTCGCTCAGCGCCAGCATGACGCGCGGCGCGAAGCTGAGGAAGGTGGCGCCGCGGTCCGGTTCGACCGCGATCAGCTGCGTGATGCGAAAACTTTTATCGCCCAGTTTCAAGGTATCGCCGATGCTCGCCTTCAGGCCGGGCAGGATGGCGGGATCGACCCACACCGTGCCCGGCGCCGGGATGTCGTTGGTGGCCGTGCCGATGCTGTCGCCGGCCTGTTCGGCGTCGGTGTTCAGCTTGACCTTGCCGCGCAAGGGATAGCGCGGCGAGACCGCCTTGACCGAAGCCAGTTGCGACAGCGAAGCATCGCCCGTGCCGGTCTGCGCCATGCTGGGGAAGACCACCGTCTCGGCCATGCTCAGGCCGCGCCGCGCCGCTTCCGCGCGCCAGGCCGGACTGATCGGCTGGTCGGCGTTGATCACCAGGTCGGCGCCGAGCAACTGGTGGGCGTCGCGATTCAAGCCGCTGCGCAGCCGGTCGACGAAAAAACCCACCGCCGACAAGGCCGCGACGGCGACGATCAGCGCCACCAGCAGGAAGCGCAACTGGCCCGCGCGCCAGTCGCGCCGGGTCATTTTCAAGGAGAGGCTGAACATCGGAGCTTTCGAGAAAATCAAACGGCGGCGAAAAAGGCGTCGACCTCGGCCAGGTAGCGGCGCTTGGTCTCGTCCGGCAGGAAGGCGGCGGCGAAACCGTTGCGCGCCAATTGCTGCGCGTGCGCCAAGCCCAGCGGCAATGCCTCGAAGACGGCGAGGAAGTTGTCGTTCATATAGCCGCCGAAATACGCCGGATCGTCCGAGTTGACGGTGGCCAGCAAGCCGGCTTCGAGCAATTGCGCCAGGTTGTGGCGGGCCATGTCGTCGAACACGCGCAGCTTGACGTTCGACAGCGGGCAAACAGTCAGCGCGATCTGTTCCCGCGCCAGGCGGCCGGTCAGCTCGGCGTCTTCCAGGCAGCGCACGCCGTGGTCGATGCGTTCGACCCGCAGCAAGTCGAGGGCGGTGCGGATGTAGTCCGGCGGCCCCTCTTCGCCGGCATGCGCGACCAGGTGCAAGCCCAACTCCCTGCAGCGCGCAAAGACGCGGGCGAATTTTTCCGGCGGATGGCCAAGCTCGGACGAATCCAGGCCGACGCCGATGAACTTGTCGCGAAACGGCAGCGCCTGTTCCAGCGTGGCAAAGGCGTCCTCTTCAGACAGGTGGCGCAGGAAGCACAGGATCAGCGAAGCGCTGAGCGGGCTGTCCTGGCATGCCCTGTGAATGCCGTCGATCACGGTCTGCATGCCGACGCCGCGCGCGGTATGGGTTTGCGGATCGAAAAAGATTTCCACATGACGCACATTGTCGGCAGCGGCACGGGCCAGGTAGGCGCTGCTCATGTCGTAGAAATCCTGTTCCTTCAACAAGACGCTGGCGCCGGCGTAATAAATATCGAGGAAGGATTGCAAGTCTTCGAAGGCATAGGCGCGGCGCAATGCCTCCACCGAGCCATAGGCCAGCGCGACGCCGTTGCGCTCGGCCAGCTTGAAGATCAGCTCGGGCTCGAGCGAGCCTTCGATATGGATATGCAATTCCGCCTTGGGCATTTGCTGGACAATGGTGCGCAATGATTCATTCATTTACTGTTTTCCCTGATTCAATGGTGTGCACGGATGGCGCGGCGCATGGCTAAAATGGCGAAGTGACCGGCGTCCCGGCGCATCGGTAAAGCGCCTGCTTCCATCTTAGCGCAAGACGGCCACCGCGATCCATCCGGGGCGGAAACGCCGTGCGCCAGGGCGGAGCCAAGGCGGCGTGCGGGCGTTTCCCGTTGATGCCATAATCGGTCATATCCGTCTCGGCCTGAGGCGCGCGTAAAAACTGCCTGACAGAGTGCCAATTTGACGTTTTTTCGCACAAAAACGGCCTTTATCTGCGCTGGAAATTTACTAATATTTCAGATATTTACCATTAAAATCAAATACTTACAAAGTATTATTAAGGATATTACGACATATCTTTTGACTTCCTGATCTAATAGAGCAATAATAAATTTCATGGACGTAAGAAGCGTTTCAGTGAACACACAAGAGCCGGCAAGCAAGACAAGCGCACGGCCATAAACGTCAGCTATTTTTGGTTCGGGCAATCCGGATTGGCGCACGACATGCGCAAAAGCTGGCGGCATAAAAAACAAATACATAACAAGACAATCAAATGGGTATGCAAAGTTAAAGGCGAGGCAGTAGCCATCAGCACGGACTGCCGAACAGTGACTTAGTAGGTTTACATTAAAGGACATTCAAATGACCATTTTTGACAACTACGCAGCACGGTATGAGCGTACCAAGGAAGAGGAAATGTCTCTTTCCGAATATCTGGCGCTGTGCAAGAAAGACAAGCTGACCTATGCCAGCGCGCCGGAGCGCATGCTCGCCGCCATCGGCGAACCGACGCTGGTAGACACGCGCAACGACACCCGTCTGTCGCGCATCTTCGCCAACAAGGTCATCAAGATCTATCCCGCCTTCCGCGAGTTTTACGGCACCGAAGAAGTCATCGAGCAAGTCGTTTCCTACTTCCGCCACGCGGCGCAAGGCCTGGAAGAGCGCAAGCAGATCCTGTATCTGCTGGGCCCTGTCGGCGGCGGCAAATCCTCGATCGCCGAAAAACTCAAGTCCTTGATGGAGCATGTGCCGTTTTATTGCCTGAAAGGTTCGCCAGTCAATGAATCGCCGCTTGGCCTGTTCAACGAGGAAGAGGACGGCGTCATCATGGAAGAGGATTACGGCATTCCGCGCCGCTACCTGCGGAATATTCCCAGCCCGTGGGCCGTCAAGCGCCTGCACGAATTCAACGGCGACATCAACAAGTTCCGCGTGGTCAAGCGCTATCCCTCGGTGCTCAAGCAGATCGCGATCTCGAAGACCGAGCCGGGCGACGAGAACAACCAGGATATTTCTTCGCTGGTCGGCAAGGTCGACATCCGCAAGCTCGAGGATTACGCCCAGGACGATCCGGACGCCTACAGCTACTCGGGCGGCCTGTGCCTGGCCAACCAGGGCCTGATGGAATTCGTCGAGATGTTCAAGGCGCCGATCAAGGTGCTGCACCCCTTGCTGACGGCCACCCAGGAAGGCAACTACAAGGGCACCGAAGGCTTCGGCGCGATCCCGTTCGACGGCATCGTGCTGGCCCACTCGAACGAATCGGAATGGAAGACCTTCCGCAACAACCGCAACAACGAGGCTTTCCTCGACCGGATCTATATCGTGAAGGTGCCGTACTGCCTGCGTATTTCCGACGAGATCAAGATCTACGATAAGTT
>DASYLQ010000028.1:0-2897 GCA_036009485.1 Janthinobacterium sp. | reverse complement strand
GCGCTCGACGTCAAGCATTACCTGGTGGCCGAAGAAAAGCTGGAAGCCGAGGTGCAGCGCCTGCAGCACGCGCTGGCCACCGTGCACAAGGAATTGCAGACGCTGTGGAACGAATTACCGAAGGATGCGCCGACCGAACTGGGCGCCTTCATCGACGTCCACGCGCTGATCCTGTCCGACCCGATGATCTCGGAAGCGCCGCTGGACATCATCCGCAGCCGCCACTACAACGCCGAGTGGGCGCTGCTGACCCAGATCGACGAGCTGTCGGCGCAGTTCGACGAGATCGAGGATTCCTACCTGCGCGAGCGCAAGGCCGACATCCAGCAAGTGGCCGAGCGCGTGCTGAAGGCGCTGATCGGCAGCGAGCCGCTGGCGCCGCGCAGCGTCGGCGAGGACGAGCCGTTCCAGGCGCAGATGATCGTCATCGCCCACGACATATCGCCGGCCGACATGCTGCAATTCCGCGACCGCTCCTTCATCGGCTTCGTCACCGACGTCGGCGGCCAGAACTCGCACACGGCGATCGTCGCGCGCAGCCTGGACATCCCGGCGGCGGTCGGCATGTCGCAAGCCTCGACCCTGATCGAGCAGGACGACTGGGTCATCATCGACGGCGACGCCGGCGTCGTCATCTGCAACCCCAGCACCCTGGTGCTGGAGCAGTACCGCGAGCGCCAGGCGGCGATGCAGCGCGCGCGCAAAAAGCTCAACAAGCTGAAGAAAATGCCGGCCGTGACCAGGTGCGGCACCCAGGTCACCCTGCTGGCCAATATCGAACTGCCGGAAGACAGCGCCTTCGCGCTGGAGGCGGGCGCCAGCGGCGTCGGCCTGTTCCGCTCCGAATTCCTGTTCCTGGGCCGCGGCCACAAGGTGCCGTCCGAGGACGAGCAGTTCGAGGCCTACCGCAAGACCGTGCTGGCGATGAAGGGCCGCGTGGTGACCATCCGCACCCTCGACATCGGCGCCGACAAGCCGCTCGACCAGTCCGACCACACCGCGCTGAACCCGGCCCTGGGCCTGCGCGCGATCCGCTACTGCCTGGCCGAGCCGCAGCTGTTCCTGACCCAGTTGCGCGCCATCCTGCGCGCCTCGGCCTTCGGCAAGGTGCGCATCCTGATCCCGATGCTGGCGCATGCCTTCGAGATCGACCAGTCGCTGGCGATGATCGAACAGGCCAAGGCCCAGCTGCGCGAAGCGAACGTCAAGTACGACCCGGCGGTGGAAGTGGGCGCGATGATCGAGATCCCGGCCGCCGCGCTGGCGCTGCCGATGTTCGTCAAGCGCATGGACTTCCTGTCGATCGGCACGAATGACCTGATCCAGTACACGCTGGCGATCGACCGCGTCGACTACGAGGTGGCGCACCTGTACAACCCGCTGCATCCGGCCGTGCTGCAGCTGATCGCCATGACCATCAGCGCCGGCCACAAGGCCGGCATCGACGTCGCCGTCTGCGGCGAGATGGCGGGCGACGTCAAGCTGACCCGGCTTTTGCTCGGCATGGGCTTGCGCGAATTCTCGATGCATCCGGCCCAGCTGCTGCCGGTGAAGCGGGAAATCCTCGCCAGCGACCTTGGCCTGATCGTGCCGCGCACGCGGAAAATTTTGCGCTCGATGGAGCCGAACGTCATCGCCGAAGCCGTCGAGCTGCTGCAGCTGTTGTAAGATTGCACTTTTGCGCGACCAATCATCGCGGTTGCGCATCGACTATCGGCCTGTGGGGCCACGCTTTTTTAATCTGTAAACCTCATGTCATCCATCGGAATCGTAGCGCCGCAAAGCATGCATTTTGCGCAGCCCCTGTTGCTCCAGAGCGGGGCCTCGCTGCATGACTACCAGTTGATGTTCGAAACGTACGGCACGCTGAACGCCGGCAAATCCAACGCCGTCCTGGTCTGCCACGCACTCAACGCCTCGCACCACGTCGCCGGCGTATATGAAGGCCAGCCGAAGAACGTCGGCTGGTGGGACAATATGGTCGGTCCCGGCAAGCCGCTGGACACCGACAAGTTCTTCGTCATCGGCGTCAACAACCTCGGCTCCTGCTTCGGCTCGACCGGGCCGATGCACACCAATCCCGCCACCGGCAAACCCTACGGCGCCGCCTTCCCGGTGGTGACGGTGGAAGACTGGGTGGCGGCGCAGGCGCGCCTGGCCGACCAGCTGGGCATCCGGCAATTCGCCGCCGTGATGGGCGGTTCGCTGGGCGGCATGCAGGCGCTGGCCTGGAGCACCATGTTCCCCGAGCGCCTGCGCCATTGCCTGGTGATCGCCTCGACGCCCAAGCTGACGGCGCAAAACATCGCCTTCAACGACGTCGCCCGCCAGGCCATCCTGTCCGACCCGGACTACCGCGGCGGCGACTTCTATGCGCACGGCGTGGTGCCAAAGAACGGCTTGCGTGTGGCGCGCATGGTCGGCCACATCACCTACCTGTCGGACGACGACATGGCCGAAAAATTCGGCCGCAAGCTGCGCAACGCCGCCGAAAACAACGACTACAAGTTCGACTTCGGCATCGACTTCGAGATCGAGTCCTACCTGCGCTACCAGGGCGACAAGTTTTCAGAATACTTCGACGCCAATACCTACCTGCTGATCACCAAGGCGCTCGACTACTTCGATCCCGCCGGCGCATTCGAAGGCGACCTGACGCGCGCGCTGGCCGGCACCGAAGCCGATTTCTGCGTGGTCTCGTTCTCCACCGACTGGCGCTTTTCGCCGGAACGCTCGCGCGATATCGTGCAGGCGCTGGTGTGCAACCGGCGCAAGGTCACCTACGCCGAAATCGACGCGCCGCACGGCCACGACGCCTTCCTGCTGGAAGACCCGCGCTACATGGGCGTGGTGCGCTCGTACTTCGAGCGGATCGGCGCGGAGGTTTCCGAATGAGC
>DASYLQ010000027.1:0-2949 GCA_036009485.1 Janthinobacterium sp. | reverse complement strand
CATTCACAATAAATTTCGCCTAACTACTTACGTCAAGTCGGGATGCCCGGTGATCCCCGAATTCGAAAGGGTGGGGATAGACCGGCATTGCCGCGATTTTTCGCGCAAGGCATTCGCATTGGCTGAATCGGGACGGTATCAGCTCGTGATCATTTCGCAAAACTGGACGGGTTTTTCAAGCCGGAGCGACCAGATCTGCGTTTATGAAGGCAGCCTGTGCCGGCCCCTGAACCATTCCGCCGATCCGACGCTGGCGTTGAAGCGCGTCAAATCCGCCATCGAGGCAGTGATGGCGAACCGTGTGCATGTGGCCGTGGTCGACGCGACGCCGTATTTTCTTTTCAACGTACCGCGGCGCATTTCCAGAAACCTGTTCTGGTTCGGGAAATCCGAGAACAGTTTCGATGCGAGTGCATTTTTTAGCCTGAACAAGGAATACGACGAACTGTTCGCCACATTGGCGGGCAATCCGTATTTCACCTTGTTGTCTCTGCGACCACAACTATGCCGGTTAGAACGATGCGCGATCTATGACGAAAAAATGATGCTGCCTATCTTCAAGGATAACGACCATTTCAATCCGCAATGGATCAGGCAAAACGGCGGGATTTTTGTCCCGCTGGCGGGATAGCCGGACCGCCGCGGCGTCTCGGCAAGGATATTGCCAGCCTGGCTCAAAACCAGGCCTGTCCGCACCCGGATGGTCCGGGCTTATTTGATAAAACTGCTCTGCCAGCGCCAGGCGTCGGCGCACATCTGGTCGATATTGCGCTGCGCCTTCCAGCCCAGTTCCCGTTCCGCCAGCTCGGTGGCGGCGTAGCATACGGCGATATCGCCCGGGCGGCGCGAATTGATGGTGTAGGGAATTTCCTTGCCGCTGGCCCGCTCAAACGCCTTCACCATGTCCAGAACGCTGCTGGCGGCGCCGGTGCCGAGGTTATACGTCAGCACGCCGGGACCGGCCGCCAGCTTTTCCAGCGCCTTGACGTGGCCCAGTGCCAGATCGACCACGTGGATGTAGTCGCGCATGCCGGTGCCGTCCGGGGTCGGGTAATCGTTGCCGAACACAGACAGGCGCTCGCGCCGGCCTTCCGCCACCTGGGCGATAAAGGGCAGCAGGTTGTTGGGAGTGCCGCGCGGGTCTTCGCCGATCAAGCCGCTTTCGTGCGCACCCACCGGATTGAAGTAGCGCAACAGCGCGATGCGCCAGTCCGGCGCGGCGAGGCTCTGGTCGCGCAGGATATTCTCGATCATCAGCTTCGAGGCGCCATACGGATTGGTGGTATGCAGCGGGAAGTCTTCGCGGATCGGCACCGTGGCCGGGTCGCCGTAGACGGTGGCCGAGGAGCTGAAGATCAGGCTTTTCACGCCGAATTCAGCCATCGTCTCAAGCAGCACGATGCTGCCGTACACGTTCACGTCGTAATAGCGCAGCGGCTGGGCCACCGATTCGCCGACCGCCTTCAGACCGGCGAAATGGATGACCGCGTCGATGGCTTGGGCGCTGAACACTTGTTTCATCGCGGCGCGGTCGCGCACGTCGGCTTCGATGAAGCTGACGGGCTTGCCGCTGATTTGCCCGATGCGCTCGATGACGCCGGCGTTGCTGTTGGAGAGGTCGTCGACCACCACCACTTCGTGGCCCGCATTCAGCAATTCAATACAGGTGTGTGAACCGATATAGCCGGCGCCGCCGGTGACGAGGATATTCATCGCTGTTTCCTTGTTTAAGAATTGATGGACTGGACCAGGTCCGCCTGGGGCCGTTCTCCCTCGGCGATCATCGGTCGCAGCAGATAATCGGCGCAGCTCAGGCGCAGCGTGCGGTGCAGCGCCGGCGACAGCGCCGCGATGACGAAACCGAGCCGGTTTTTCGATTGGTGGCCGTACAGCAAGACCAGCATGCCGACAGCGGCGCCGTCCATGCCGTCGACCTGTTTCAGATCCAGCGTGACATGGCAGGCCGATTGCGTGGCCGCCGCCAGCGCATCGCGCAGGGGCTGCAGGTTGCGCTCATGCCAGGCGCCCGACAGCGCGATGCGGCAGCGGTTGCTCTCGTGGCTGACGGCGATGACGCCGGCCGGCTGCCGACCCAGGCTGGCGCGGAAACGCCTGGCGGCCAGCGCGCCTGGCAGCACGTGCGTCAGCAGCAGTTTCAGGAAGGCGCGGCCGTCGCCGAAGTAGCGGCGCCACAGCGCCGGCTCTTCCTTGATGCGCCACAGCCATTCCAGGCCCAGGCCGCCCACCTTGGGCGGCGCCCGCGTGATCGTCCCGGCGACAAAGTTGACGACGGCGCCGAGGTGGCTGATGACGGGAACGTTCAGGCGCGCCAGGTTATGTTCTATCCAGGTCTGGCCGCGCTTGGCGCCCAGCGCTACCACCAGGAAATCCGCCCTGGCGTGGTTGATTTCATCGATCAGGGCCGGCGTGCTCATGTCGGCGATGCTGCCGAAGCCGGGCGAACGGGCGCCGACGCACAGCATGCCGCCGGCTTCCTGGTTCAGCACGTCGCCGGCGCGCCGGGCGACGCCGTCCGGGCCGCCGAAAAAAAATACCCGCAGCGGCAAGCCGTTCTGCTTGCGCAGGCCTTCGAACAGCGTCGAGCCGGCCACCCGCGCATGCACAGGAATCCCCAGGACGCGGGCGATCCAGACGACCGGCATGCCGTCGGCAAAGGACAGGTCGGAGCGGATCACGGAATCGCGGAATGCCGGGTCGGACAGGCTGCTGATCAGGAAATTCAGGTTCGGCGTGGAAAAGAAGCAGCGCTGTCGCGCGCGCACGGCGGCGCGCAAGGCGGCCTCGCCTTGCGCAGTCGTCATCGCATCGAAGGGCAGGCCGAGGATGCAGTATGCGCGTCGCTGGAAGTCGGTAGGCGCCAGCGCCGCGGCCATTGAAGAGCCCATGTCTTGCATGCCCGGATCGCGCATGCTTCCTTTATTCGCTGTC
>DASYLQ010000026.1:0-8358 GCA_036009485.1 Janthinobacterium sp. | reverse complement strand
GGCGCCGAAGTCGGACGCGACCGCGGCGCCGCCCAAACCGGTCAGCGATAGCCAGGTGCAAGAGGCCCAGCAAGAAAAAAAATAAACCAATAAACCCGAATAAACCGCACTGGCGCCGCGGCAGCGCCGCAGCGCCCCCCTCAAGCCGCCTTCCTGGCGATGTATCTGACGGCCGCCAGTGTACCGAGCGCCCCAAGCACCATGGCCGTAGTGCTGCCGGAAAAGCCGATTGCGGTATCGGCGACCATCTTGCCCGCCTTCGGCCCGGCCAGTTCCAGCCGGCGCCGGGTCATACGGGCGCCCATCTCGTTCAACCTGTCCTTGCCCAGCATTCTTTCCGCTTCCGGCAGCAAGACCGTTTCTTCATCGGCGACGTGATGGATCACGTCGCCCATCAATTCCAGCAGCAATTGTTCATGGCGGATATCGGCCGGCCTGGCGGTGCGCAGCTCGGCGATAATGCGCCGCATTTCATTGTGTTCGGGTACGCTCTTTTGTATCACCGGCTCGGCGCCGTTGATTTGCCGTACCGCCGGATAAAAAATTTCCTCTTCCAGCGTGGCGTGGATTTCCAGTGCGGTACAAATCGTTTCCGCCAGCGCCTTCTTGACGGAAGGTCTTTTACTGCTCTTGTATTGATGGAAAGTCAGCAGCACATGCGAATGATCGAAGCGGATCATGTCCGTGATGGACGGGCTTAGTTTACTAAAAGAAAACATCATCTTCTCCTTTAACGGTCATATCTCATCATAATTTTCGGCTTCTCTTTAAACCGTAGGAAAGCGCCGCGAGTTTCTGTCAGTGCAGTCCGCGGCAAACGCTTGACCTTGCCCCCATAGGAAGGCTTAGAGTAGCGTTTTAACCATCAAGCAGGAGAGTGGCATGTATGAATTAAAAGTGGAAAACATGAGCTGCGGCCATTGCGTGAACGCGGTCACGAAAGCCGTCCAGGCAGTCGATCCCGCTGCGCAAGTGCAGGTCGACCTGGCCGGCAAGAAGGTCAGCGTCGAGTCCGGCGCCCAGCTGGTGCAGATCCGCTCGGCCATCGAGGAAGCCGGCTATCCGGTCGGCGGCAAAAACTGAGGCATGGCGCGCGGCGGCAATCGTGCGCCGCCGGCGGCAGGCTAGAATAGGCAATAGGCGCTTGATAGGCGCTTATTGCTTTTTGGAGCACCGCCATGTTCGATCCAGGCCTCATTCAATCGCTGCAAACGGAAGCCATCCGCATCGACGCCGACGACGCTGGCGATGCGCTGATACCGCTCATCGGCGACGCCTCCCTTGTGCTGCTGGGCGAAGCCAGCCACGGCACGCGCGAGTTTTACCGCATCCGCGCCGCCGTGACGCGCCGCCTGATCGAGGAGCATGGCTTTGACGCCGTCGCCATCGAGGCCGACTGGCCCGACGCCCTGCAAGTGAGCCGCTATGTGCAACTGGCCGGCGGCGACCTGAGCGCCGACCAGGCCTTGTCCGGCTTCCAGCGCTTTCCGCAATGGATGTGGCGCAATACGGAAGTGCTCGAGTTTGTTGACTGGCTGCGCCTGCATAACAGCCGCATCGGCGCGGCGCGGCAGTGCGTCGGCTTCTTCGGCCTCGACCTGTACAGCCTGCGCAAATCGATGGATGCGGTGATCCATTATCTCGACCACAACGATCCTGAAGCGGCGCAGCGGGCGCGCCAGCGCTACGGCTGTTTCGACCATCTGGCCGAAGATCCCCAGCGCTACGGTTATGCCGCCACCTTCGGCCTGAAAGCCGATTGCGCCGACGAAGTGGTGCGCCAGTTGTGCGACCTGAACCAGCAAGCCGCCGCCCACCTGGACATCGGCGGCAGCGTGCCGGACATGCTGTTTTATGCGCAGCAAAATGCCCGCGTCGTGCACAACGCCGAAACCTATTACCGTTCCATGTTCGACCGCCGCGCCGACTCGTGGAATGTGCGCGACAACCATATGGCCGATACCCTGGCCGCGCTGCGCGAACACATCGGCCAGCACCGTCATCGCGACGCGAAAATCGTCGTCTGGGCGCACAACTCCCATCTGGGCGACGCTCGCGCCACGGAAATGGGTATGCAAGGCCAACTCAACCTGGGCCAACTGGTGCGCCAGCGCTACCGGCCGGAGGAAAGTTTTCTGCTGGGATTTACCACCTATTCCGGCACGGTGACCGCGGCCACGGAATGGGAAGGCCCGGCCGAATTGAAAAAGCTGGTGCCGGGGCGCGAGGACAGTATCGAAGGCTTGTTCCACGCCACGGGTCTGGGGACGGGCTTGGAGAACTTCCTGCTGCCGCTGCGCGGGCGCGGCAGTGTCTTGAACGATGTCGGCCTGCGCTACCTGGAGCGGGCGATCGGCGTGATCTACCGGCCTGAAAGCGAACGCGTCAGCCACTATTTCAAGGCCGACCTGGCGCGCCAGTTCGACGCCGTGATCCATATCGAGCGCAGCTCGGCGCTGAAGCCGATGGAATGCACGGCCAACTGGACGGCCGACCTGGAAGTGCCGGAAACCTATCCGTCCGGGGTGTGACGTTGAGGTTGGCACTCCGGCCTGTTCGCCAATTCGCCGATCCCGATCTCTTCAAAAAGCTCGGTGTGCATCACTGATTTACCTGGATACGCCGCCGCAAGGGCGGCAAAGCGGGGCTTAAAGCCCGTTCCTTGCGTGCGATCGGTTTGCGTCATGGCTTGTCCAGCTCCGGATAATGGCGGAAGATGCCTTCCTCGCTGAACGGCAGGCGCCGTTCCGACGCCAGGTAAGCGGCGATATTCGGCCGCGCCGCGACGCGCTCGCGCAAGGCGGGCAAGCCCGGATAGTCCGCTTCCAGCCGCGCCATCGCCCTCGGGAACGCATAGCGCATGCCTTCGACCAGCTGGAAAATCGACAGGTCCACATACGACAGCCGGGCCCCGACCATGAAGCCGCCGCGGCGCGGATTGTGCTTCAACACGTTTTCAAAGTAGCTGAAGAATTTCGGCACCCGCGTCTCGATGAAGTCGGCGGCGCGCCGCTTCGCCTCCTTCTTTTGGTCTTCGTAATACAACTGGCTGGCGACCGGATGATGGGTGTCGTGCACTTCGGTGACGAAGTCGGCGATGGTCAGCTGCAACTGATGCGCCCACAGGCGCCCTGCTTCGGCGCGAGGCGCCAGGCCCAGCCGCTGTCCCAGGAACAAGAGGATATTCGGCACCTGGCCGATCAGCATGTCGCCGGCCCGCAGCACCGGCGGCGCAAACGAGGCATGCGGATGGGACCTGAAGTCCAGGCTGCGCAGCAGCGCCGGCATGCCGACGCCTTTTTTCGCCGGCAAGCGCGCGACGTCGACATAATCCGCGCCCGCCTCTTCCAGCGCCAGCCGGACATATTCGCCGCGCCCCTGGATCGTCGGCCAGTAATACAGTTCGTAAGTCATCGCTACGCCTCCATGCAACAGGATTCGACCGTCGAAAACTGGCGTCGATGATAACGCGGCTGCGTTAATCGGCTTGCACGGCAGGCGGCGCAGGATAGTCGCCGCTGCCGCGCCTAATGGCAGCAGCGTTCGGCGGAAAGGCCCAGGTCTTGCAGGATCGGGCAATCCGGCTTGTCGTCGCCGTGGCAGGACGAGGCCAGGCGCTTCAGGGTGTCGCGCATTTCCGTCAACTCGGCGATGCGCGTATTCAGCTCGTCTACATGGGCCAACGCGATCACCTTGACGTCGGCGCTGGCGCGTTCGGCATTTTGCCAAAGCGACAGCAAGTCACGGATTTGCTCCAGCGAAAAACCCAGCGTGCGCGAACGCTTGATGAAACGCAGCGCATGCAAATCGTCTTCGCCATAGGTGCGGTAACCGGCATCGCTGCGCCGGCTTTGGCGGATCAGATCTATGCTTTCGTAATAGCGGATCATCTTGGCGGACACGCCGGTCGCCCTTGCTGCTTGCCCGATATTCATGTCGTTCCCCCTTTTCCATCCAGGCCGCGCGGCCTCCAGCGCCGCAGCAGCAAGGCATTGCCGATCACGCTGACCGAACTGAAGGCCATCGCCGCGCCGGCCACCATCGGATTCAGCCAGCCGAAGGCGGCCAGCGGAATGCCGACCAGATTATAAATAAACGCCCAAAACAGGTTTTGCCGGATCTTCGCGTAGGTGCGGCGCGCAATGTCGATGGCGTCGGCCACCAGCGCCGGGTCGCCGCGCATCAGGGTGATGCCGGCCGCCTGCATCGCCACGTCGGTCCCGGTGGCCATGGCAATGCCGACGTCGGCCGCCGCCAGCGCCGGCGCGTCGTTGATGCCGTCGCCGACCATCGCCACCCGCTGCCCCGCCTGCTTCAATGCAAGGATTCTAGCCGTTTTATCGGCCGGCAGCATGTGGGCCGCGACGGCGCCGGAACCCAGCCCCAGGGCCAGGCCGGCGCTGTCGGCGCTGCCCTGGTTGTCGCCGGTCAGCATCAAGGTGCTCAAGCCCAGGCCATGCAGGCGCTCGATGGCGGCGCGCGCCGACGGCTTGATGCGGTCGCTGAAGGCGAACAGGCCGAGCAGCCGGCTATCCTGTTCCTCGCCCGTGCCGCCGGCCGCATCGGCGGGCTCATCTGCAATCTCAAGCAGCCAGGAAATCGTGTGGCCGCTGCCTTCCAGCGCCAGCGCCTGGGGACCGAGCGCGCCGGCGGCGATGCCCAGCTCGTCGAGCAGGCGCGTGCTGCCCAGCTTGAGTTGCAGGCCGTCGACGGTCCCGCCCAGGCCGCGGCCCGGCAGCGCCGTCACTGCGCTGGCCGGCAAGATGTCGATGCCGCGCGCCGCGGCGGCGGCCAGCACCGCCTTTGCCAGACTGTGTTCGCTGCCGCGCTGCAGGCTGGCCGCCAGTTGCAGCAAACGGGTCTGGGTGACGGCATGCGCAAGCGCGGCCGCCAGCACCGGCTTGCCTTCGGTCAGCGTACCGGTCTTGTCGAATACCACCGTGGTGACGCTGTGCGCCAGTTCCAGCGCTTCGGCATCCTTAATCAAGATGCCGAAGCGGGCCGCGGCGCCGGTGCCGGCCATGATCGCGGCCGGCGTCGCCAATCCCAGCGCGCAGGGGCAGGCGATCACCAGCACCGCCACCGCATTGATGATGGCGTGTTGAATATTTCCATCGGCCAGCCACCAGCCAAGCAAGGTCAGCAGCGCCAGCGCCACCACCACCGGCACGAAGACGGCGCTGACCTTGTCCACCAGATGCTGGATAGGCGCCTTGGCCGCTTGCGCATCCTCGACCAGCCGGATGATGCGCGCCAGCGTGCTCTCGGCGCCGACCGCCGTGGTGCGCACCAGCAGCAAGCCGTCGGCATTGACCGCCCCGCCCGTGACCGCATCGCCGACGCGCTTTTCCACCGCCAGGCTCTCGCCGGTGATCAGCGCTTCGTCGACGGCGCTGCCGCCTTCGACGACGACGCCGTCGACCGCCACCCGCTCGCCGGGGCGGACCACGACCAGGTCGCCCACTTTCACCTGGGCCAGCGGCAAGTCGGTCTCGCCGGCGCCGCGGCGCACCCGCGCCGAGGCCGGCTGCAAACCCTGCAGGGCGCGGATGGCCGACGCGGTTTGCCGCTTGGCGCGCGATTCCAGCCACTTGCCCAGCCGCACCAGCGTGATCACCACCGCCGACGCCTCGAAATACAGCGGCGGCATGGTTCCGCGCGCCGCCAGCAATTCAAACAGGCTGAGGCCATAGGCGGCGCTGGTGCCCAGGGCGACCAGCAAATCCATATTCCCGCTGCGCGCCTTCAGCGCTTTCCAGCCGGCCCGGTAAAAACGCGCGCCGAAGCAGAATTGCACAGGGGTGGCGAACAGGAATTGCAGCCAGGGCCACAACATCAGGTGGACGCCGAACAGCTCGAGCAGCATCGGCGCGGCCAGCGGCAGCGACAGCAGCGCCGGCAGCAGCACGCCGATCCATTCGCGCCGCTCGCGGCTTGCCGCCGCCGCAGCCGCGGCGGCGGCGTCGCCGGACGGCCGCGACGCCTGGTAGCCAGCCTGGTCTATGGCGCGGATCAGGGCGTCGACGTCGGCGCCGCCGGCCAGCGCGATGCGCGCGCTTTCGCTCGCCAGGTTGACGCTGGCGCCGGTCACGCCGGGCACCTTCAGCAGCGCCTTTTCGACGCGCGCGACGCAGGATGCGCAAGTCATGCCGGCTATATCCAGGCTGACTTCATCCCGCACCAGCCGGTAGCCGGCATTTTCGACGGCCGACCGCAGTACGTCCAGCGCCAGCGGGCTGGCCGACTCGACCCGCGCCGATTCGGTGGCCAGGTTGACGCTGGCCTTGCCCACGCCCGGCACCGCGGCCAGCGCCTTTTCGACCCGCGCCACGCAGGAGGCGCAGCTCATGCCTTGTATCGCCAGCGATTGCGCATGGGGGGCGACGGAGACATTCTTGTTCATGATGCCAACTTTCTCTGTTGAAGATGCAAGCAGGATCCTCCCTGACACAATGGGAAGGTCAAGCGTTTTTACAAGGGTTTTGCGGCGCGCGAAAAAAAACCCCGCCGGACTGCGGCGGGGTGGTCGGATCATCAAGCGGCGGGGCTCAGCGCACGATGCAGTCGACGCCGCCCGGCTTGCCGGCCGATGCCGAGGTGCTCGAAGTCGACGTCGACGTAAACGACGGCGGCGGCGTGAACTGCAGGCCCGGATTGGCCGGCAACACTACCGGCGGCGTTGTCGGGTTCGGCGTGTAGCCGAACTGGCCGGCGGAAAAATTCTGCGCGCCGCCGGTATTGTTGACGACAATCTGGCCGTCCAGCACCTGCACGTACAGCCCGGGCGCCAGGCCGCTGGTGTTCGGCGCCGGCGACTCTTGCGGCGTCGGCACATACTGGGCGACGAAGGTGGTGCCGCGGATGCCGATGGTGGCCGTCGGCGTCTTCAGCGCAAAACGCTGCTTGCTGCGCTTGCCCAGCAAGCCGGTGACCGAGCGCAGGCCACCGCGCACCAGGTTGAAGGCGGCGTTGTCGTCCTCCGGCTTGCCTGACTCGAAAGTAAACTTGTCGATGGTGAAGGTGGTGCCCGGCCTCAGCGTGATCTCGCTATTGTCGATCAGCTTCAGCATGGCATAGGTATTCTTTTCCGTCACCAGCGTGTCGCCCTCTTCCACTTCGGACTTGACGGCCAGTATCCTGGCCGTGCCGTCGGCGCGCTTGACCATCAGCGGCCCGCTCAGGTTCACCACCGTGCCCGCCACCGCCGCCCAGGCCGGCGCGCCGGCCCACATCAGCGCCAGCAATAGCAGAAATTTAATTGCAATACATTTTCTTGACTGGAACATCTCTAACTCCACTGTCTTTGGATGCAACCGAGTTGCCGCCGCCATCTTGTTGTCCGGAAGATGCCGTCTGGTTCGACGACGAATTGGTCTGGGCCGGGGTGTCCAGATTGCTCACGCCCGGCAAATCGGCTTGCTTGCCCGGCGCGTTGCGCAGCGTCAAGTCGATGGCGGAGGTGGTGGCGCTGTTCAGCGGCTTGTTCGGATCGCTTTGCGTCGGCGGCGTCAAGACTTGGCACAGCGCCGAGGAGGGGTTCAGCGCGCACTGGTCCTGGGTGATGCCGCCGGCCAGCGGGCTGTCCGGGGTCGTGGGCGTCGTGGCGGCGCAGCCGGCCACGGTCGGCATGGCGGCGCATTGCGCCAGGGTCGGCAAGACGGCGGCGCAGCCGCTCAGGGTCGGATCGCCTATGCATTGGGTCAGCGTCGGCGGCGTTGGCGTCGGCGTTGGCGTCGGCGTTGGCGTCGGCGTCGGAGTCGGTTCAGGCGTCGGCGTGGGCGTCGGAGTGGGCGTCGGTGTGGGCGTGGGTGTGGGAGTGGGAATTGGTGCGGGTGCGGGTGCAGGTGCAGGTGCAGGTGCGGGTGCCGGTCTGGGCACAGCTTTGATAGCAGTCCTGGGTGCGAGTTTAGGCGCCGGCGCCGGCGCTGGAGCAGGGGCAGGCGGTGGAACAGGCGGTGGAACAGGCGCAGGAGCAGGAGCAGGCGTAGGCGCGGTCGCAGGCGGCGAGAGCGTCAGCACGACTAGCGTCGCTGCGGCCCGCTTTGACCCCGCGGCAGGCTTTTCGTCGACGACTTTCCAACCCGTCGGGTCGGCGACCGGACCTCCGCTTACGGCTCTGAAATACACCCCGAATCCGTCGGCGACCAGTGCCGACAGCGCGGCCGAGGGTGCGAGCGGAGTCACATCGGGTAGGCGGCGAGCAGCGGGCTTGGCTGACTTAGCGGTCTTGGCCGGCTTAGCGGCCTTGGCGCCGTCTACTGACCAAACCGGCGGTGCCGACGAGTGGGTGACTCTCGGAACTGCGCTGGAGCAAGCCGAAGCGCCGAGCGCAGTCGACAGCAGAATCACCATTGCGGC
>DASYLQ010000025.1:0-3705 GCA_036009485.1 Janthinobacterium sp. | reverse complement strand
TCCTGGCGCTGTTGGCGGCCTGCATTTTCTTCGCCTTCCAATCCGACCGTTTCCTCAGCGGCCAGAATTTTTCGCTGATCCTGCAGCAGGTGATGGTGGTCGGCATCCTGGCAATCGGCCAAACCCTGATCATCCTCATCGCCGGCATCGACCTGTCCTGCGGCATGGCGCTGGCGCTGGGTTCCATCGTCATGACCAAGTTTGCCGTCGCCAGCGGCATGCATCCCTACCTGGCCATGTTGTGCGGCATCCTGGCCTGCGTGCTGATCGGCTACGTCAACGGCGCGCTGACGACGCTGATCCGCCTGCCCGCCTTCATCGTCACGCTCGGCACGATGAACATCATCTTCGCCATCACCCAGTTGTATTCCGGGGCCCAGACCGTCACCGGCCTGCCCGACGCCATGCTTTTCCTCGGGAATACCTTCCGCCTCGGCCAGACCAGCATTGCCTACGGCACCATCCTGATGCTGGCCCTGTATGCGCTGACCTGGCTATTCCTGCGCGAAACCGCGCCCGGCCGCCACATCTATGCGGTCGGAAATAACCCGGAAGCGGCGCGCCTGACCGGCATCGCCACCAGGCGCGTGCTGATCGGCGTCTATACCGCCGCCGGCATGTTCTACGGCATCGCCGCGCTGCTGTCGGTGGCCCGGCTCGGCGTCGGCGATCCGCAATCCGGCCTGACCGACAATCTCGACAGCATCACCGCCGTCGTGCTGGGCGGCACCAGCCTGTTCGGCGGCCGCGGCTCGGTGCTCGGCACCCTGGTCGGCGTGCTGATCGTCGGCATCTTCCGCAACGGCCTGACGCTGATGGGCGTGTCCTCGGTATTCCAGATCCTCGTCACCGGCGTACTGGTCATCCTGGCCGTGGCCACCGACCAACTGACCCACAAGAAAGGTTGATCATGGATAGCAGCCTGACTCCGACCATTTTCCAGGCGCGCGGCCTGGTCAAACGGTATGGCCACGTGACCGCGCTGGACGGCGTCGATTTCGATTTGCGCGCCGGCGAAATCCTGGCGGTGATCGGCGATAACGGCGCCGGCAAATCCTCGCTGATCAAGGCCTTGTCGGGTGCGCTGGTGCCGGACCAGGGCGAGATGCTGCTGGATGGCAAACCGGTGCGGTTCCAGTCGCCCATCGATGCGCGCAAGCACGGCATCGAAACGGTTTACCAGGACCTGGCCGTGGCGCCGGCGATGACCATCGCCGAAAACCTGTTCATGGGCCGCGAAATCCTGCGTCCCGGTTTCCTCGGGCGTTGGCTGCGCCTGATCGACAAGAAAGCCATGCTGTCCGAGGCGACGCGCTACATGCAGGATTTGAAGATCGGCATCCGCTCGATGAACCAGGCGGTGGAAACCCTGTCCGGCGGCCAGCGCCAGGGCGTCGCGGTGGCGCGCAGCACGGCTTTCGCCAGGCATGTGGTGATCCTCGATGAACCGACGGCGGCGCTGGGCGTCAAGGAAGGCAATATGGTGCTGGAACTGATACGCCGCGTGCGCGACAAGGGCTTGCCGGTGATACTCATCAGCCACAATATGCCGCATGTCTTCGAAATCGCCGACCGCATCCATATCCAGCGCCTGGGCAAGCGCGCGGCGGTGGTCAATCCCAGAGTCATCAGCATGTCGGATACCGTGGCGGTCATGACCGGCGCCAAAACGCCGCAAGACTTGCCGCCGGAAGCGCTGGCATGAGCGGCGGGAGGCGCGAGCGCTTGACGTAAAATGCGCGATTTGCGGCGCGGGAGATCAATGTGGCAACGATGGGCGATGTGGCGAAACGCGCCGGCGTCTCGGTGACGACGGTGTCGCATGTGTTGAACGGCACGCGCAAGGTCGATCCGCACACCGAGCGCGCCGTCAAGGCGGCGATGGCGGAAGCCGGCTACACGCCGAACAACCTGGCGCGGGCGCTGGCGCGCTCGATGACCAACACCATCGGCGTCGCCATTTCTGCCGTCTCCAACCATTATTTCACCGATATCGTCCGCGCCGTCGAGAACGAGGCCGAGCAGCACGGCTGGATGATCTTCCTGTCCGACACCCGCGACGACGCCGGCCACGAGTTGCGCATCGTCCAGGCGCTGCACCAGCGCCGCGTCGATGGCCTGATCCTGGCGCCATGCGCCGATCCCGAGGGCAAGGCGCTGCGTTACCTGGAGCAAAACAAGCTGCCGACGGTGCTGATCGACCGCCTCAGCGCCAGCGATTTCGACCAGGTCGGCGTCGAAAACATCGAGCCGATGGCCGATGCCCTGACCCACCTGGCCGGACACGGGCACGCGCGCATCGGCTTCGTTTCCGGCTTGCCGGGCCTGAGCACCAGCGAGGAGCGCCTGGACGGCTACCGGCTCGGCTTGCGCCAGGCCGGCCTGGCTTTCGATGCGCGGCTGGTCGAATGCGGCGAGTCGGCCATCGAACCGGCGCGCGCCTCGGTGCACCGCTTGCTGGGGCTGGAGCTGGGGCTGGCGCCGACCGCCATCATCTCCGGCAACAACCTGATGACCATCGGCGCGATGCGCGCCTTCCGCGACCTGCGCCTGGACGTTCCGCGCGACATCGCCCTGCTCGGTTTCGACGATTTCGACTGGGCCGATTCCTTCAGCCCGCGCCTGAGCGTCATCGACCAGCCCTGCGACGCCATCGGCGCCCGCGCCGTGCAAATGCTGATGGCGCGCATCGACGCGCCCGGCGGCGGACGCCGCACCGTGCGCCTGCGCCCCGAAATGCGCCTGCGCCGTTCCTGCGGCTGTCCCGAATAGCGGCAAAGCGCAGCGCCGCGGCGCCGCAAAAACCGCTGACCCAGGCTGCGCCAGGCCGCGCTTCCGCTGTAAAATGTCGCCCATCCGCCCTATGAAAGCCTGAAAGCCGCCATGTCCACCATTCACACGCCGCCCACCCTGACCATCACCCGCCCCGACGACTGGCATCTGCACCTGCGCGACGGCGCCACGCTGGCCAGCGTGCTGCCGCACAGCGCGCGCCAGTTCGGCCGCGCCATCGTCATGCCGAACCTGAAGCCGCCGGTGACCACCACCGCCGACGCCCTGGCCTACCGCGGCCGCATCCTGGCCGCGCTGCCGGCCGGGATGGACTTCGAACCGCTGATGACGCTCTACCTGACCAACAATACCCAGCCCGACGAAATCCGCCGCGCCCGGGACAGCGGCGTGGTGCATGCGGTGAAGCTGTATCCGGCCGGCGCCACCACCAATTCCGACGCCGGCGTGAGCGAGCTGAAAAACTGCCACAAGACGCTGGAAACCATGCAGGAGGTCGGCATGCCCTTCCTGATCCATGGCGAGGTGACCGATCCCGACATCGACCTGTTCGACCGCGAAGCCGTCTTCATCGAGCGCATCCTGGCGCCGCTGCGGCGCGATTTCCCGGCGCTGAAAGTGGTGTTCGAGCACATCACCACCAAGGATGCGGCGCAGTATGTGGCCGAGGCCGACGGCCCGATAGGCGCCACCATCACCGCCCACCACCTGCTGTACAACCGCAACGAGATTTTCAAGGGCGGCATCCGTCCGCATTATTACTGCCTGCCGGTGCTGAAGCGCGAAGAACACCGCGTCGCCCTGGTGGCGGCGGCCACCAGCGGCGACGAGCGCTTCTTCCTCGGCACCGACTCGGCCCCGCACGCCATCGGCGCCAAGGAAACCGCCTGCGGCTGCGCCGGCTGCTACACCGCC